>JAEWLO010000427.1 GCA_023457475.1 Pseudomonadota bacterium
GGGGAACCCGCTGCCGCGCTTTACGCGAACTGGCGCAGGAAACGCACGTCGTTGTCGAAGAACGCGCGCAGGTCGTTCACGCCATAGCGCAGCATCGCGAAGCGCTCCACGCCCAGCCCGAAGGCGAAGCCGGTGTAGCGCTCCGGATCGATGCCGCAGTTGCGCAGCACGTTCGGGTGCACCATGCCGCAGCCCAGTACTTCCAGCCAGCGGGTGCTGCCGTCGGGCTGCTGCCAGGCGATGTCCACTTCCGCGCCGGGCTCCACGAACGGGAAGTAGCTGGGGCGGAAGCGCATTTCGATATCGCGCTCGAAGAACGCGCGCACGAACTCGGACAGCGTGCCCTTGAGGTCGGCGAAGTTGGAGTGCTCGTCCACCAGCAGGCCTTCGACCTGGTGGAACATCGGCGAATGGGTCTGGTCGCTGTCGCTGCGGTACACCTTGCCGGCGGCGATCATGCGCAGCGGCGGCGCGTGCTCGCCCATGTAGCGCACCTGCACACCGGAGGTATGCGTGCGCAGCAGGCGGCCGTCGCCGAAGTAGAAGGTGTCGTGCATGGCGCGCGCCGGGTGGTGCGGCGGGAAGTTCAGGGCCTCGAAGTTGTGCCAGTCGTCTTCGATTTCCGGACCTTCGGACAGTTCGTAGCCCAGGCGGCCGAAGATTTCGGTAATGCGCTCGAGGGTACGGGTGACCGGATGCAGGCCGCCGCGTTCCCCCCGGCGGCCCGGCAGGGTGACGTCGATCACCTCGGCGGCCAGGCGCGCGTCGAGTGCGGCGTTCTCCAGGACTGCCTTGCGCTCGCCCAGCGCCGCGGTCAGCGCGTCACGCGCGACGTTGATGGCTTCACCCGCGGCCTTGCGCTGGTCGGCTGGCAGGCCACCGAGCTGCTTGAGCTGGGCGGTGATGCTGCCGTTCTTGCCCAGCAGGGCCACGCGCAGGGCTTCCAGCGCGTCGGGGCTCTGTGCGGCGGCCACGTCGGCCAGCGCCTGGGTAGTGAGGGATTGGATGTCGCTCATGGGAAACCTGGACCTTGCGTCGGACGTACGTGCCGATGTGGGCCGGGCCGACTCCCGTCGCCACAAAAAAGAATGGGGAAGGACTTGCGCCCTTCCCCATGCATTGCCTTACCCGCAGCCGTTGCGTTTGCACGGCAACGGCGGGGAATGGACTTATGCCGCCAGTGCGCCCTTGGCCTTTTCAGCCAGTGCCGCAAAACCAGCGGCGTCGTGCACGGCGATGTCAGCCAGAACCTTGCGGTCCAGGGTGATGCCAGCCTTCAGCAGGCCGTTCATGAAGCGGCTGTAGCTCAGACCGTTGATGCGGGCAGCCGCATTGATACGGGTGATCCACAGCGAACGGAAGTTGCGCTTCTTCTGCTTACGTCCGATGTAGGCGTACTGCTGTGCCTTGATGACGGCCTGCTTGGCAACGCGGAAGACCTTGCGGCGTGCGTTGTAGTAACCCTTGGCAAGGGTCAGGATTTTCTTGTGGCGGCGACGTGCCTGTACACCACGCTTTACTCGAGCCATGGTTCAGTCCTCAGAGGTAGGGAAGCATACGGGTCAAACGGCCTGCGTCTTCTGCGCGGACGTGGTTCGTCTGACGCAGGTTACGCTTCCGCTTGGTCGCTTTCTTCGTGAGGATGTGGCTGCGGTTGGCGTGGCCAGCCTTGAACTTGCCGGAGGCGGTCTTGCGGAAACGCTTGGCCGCCGCCCGGTTGGTCTTGATCTTGGGCATTGCTATGTCCTTGATGATGTTTTTTTTACTGACCAGGGCGGTGGCATTGCCACACTTTCCGTCCGTGCCCTTGCCTGCTTTTAAGCCAGATTCCCCGATGGGAACCCGGCGGGTCCTTCACCCCGCAATACGGGGCCGCCCATTATGCACGACCCCAGGGAGGGTTGCAAATGGTTGATTTGAGCCGGGGTTTGGGGGCAGCCGCCCCCATTCAGGCGGTTTATTTCTTTTTGGGCGCGATCATCATGACCATCTGCCGGCCTTCCAGGCGCGGGCGGGACTCGATCACGATGTCCTCACCGAGATCGGCTTCGATCCGGTTGGCCATTTCGCAACCCAGTTCCTGATGGCTCATTTCACGGCCACGGAAGCGGATGTTGACCTTGATCTTGTCGCCCTCTTCCAGGAAACCGCGCATCTTGCGCAGCTTGATCTGGTAGTCGCCTTCATCGGTGACCGGGCGGAACTTCACTTCCTTGATTTCGACCTGCTTGGTCTTCTTCTTGGCCTCATTGGCCTTCTTCTGCGCTTCGAACTTGAACTTGCCGAAGTCCATGATCTTGCAGACCGGCGGATCCGCCTGCGGCTGGATCTCGACCAGGTCCAGACCTTCATCTTCGGCCATGGACAGCGCTTCGTCGCGCGACAACACGCCAATCATTTCTCCGTCGCTGCCGATCACGCGGACACGCGGCACCCGGATTTCCTGATTCTTGCGGTTCTGTTTGTTGTCAGGGGTACTGATATTGCAATCTCCCAGAGGAATCGAACCCGGCCCCGTCGGATCATCCGCAGGGCCGGACCTTTACTTACACAGACTGTTCTGCCTGCAACCGTTCAATGAAGGCCTGGACGGACATGCTGCCCAGATCCTCGCCCGAACGCGTACGCACGGCCACGGCACCGTTTTCTTTCTCCCGGTCGCCCACCACCAGCAGGTACGGGACCCGCTGCAGCGTATGCTCGCGAATCTTATAACCGATCTTCTCGTTGCGCAAATCGGCGTTCACGCGGAAGCCTTGATCCGCAAGGGTTTTCCGGACCTCACTGACGTATTCAGCCTGGGCGTCGGTGATATTGGCCACCACCACCTGGGTCGGAGCCAGCCAGGACGGGAACTGCCCGGCATGGTGCTCGATCAGGATGCCGATGAAGCGCTCCATGGAGCCCACGATGGCCCGGTGCAGCATGACCGGGTGCTTCTTCTGGCTGTTTTCGTCCACATATTCCGCGCCCAGGCGGCCCGGCATCATGAAGTCGACCTGCATGGTGCCCAGCTGCCAGGTGCGGCCGATGGCGTCCTTCAGGTGATACTCGATCTTCGGGCCGTAGAACGCGCCCTCGCCCGGCAGCTCCTGCCATTCCACGCCACAGCTGGCCAGCGCCGAGCGCAACGCGCTTTCGGCCTTGTCCCAGGTGGCATCGTCGCCGAGGCGCGATTCCGGGCGCAGCGCGATCTTGACCTGGATCTCCTCGAAGCCAAAGTGCTGGTACACCGCCAGCGCCTGCTGGTGGAAGGCGGTCACTTCCGCCTCGACCTGGTCTTCGGTGCAGAACACGTGGCCGTCGTCCTGGGTGAAGCCGCGCACCCGCAGGATGCCGTGCAGCGCGCCGGACGGCTCGTTGCGGTGGCAGGCACCGAATTCACCGTAGCGGATCGGCAGGTCGCGGTAGCTGTGCAGACCCTGGTTGAATACCTGCACGTGACCCGGGCAGTTCATCGGCTTGAGCGCGTAGGTGCGCTTCTCCGATTCGGTGAAGAACATCGCGTCCTGGTAGTTGTCCCAGTGGCCCGACTTCTGCCACAGCGACACGTCCAGGATCTGCGGGCAGCGCACTTCGCCGTAGCCGGTCTTGCGGTACACCTTGCGCATGTACTGCTCGACCACCTGCCACAGGGCCCAGCCCTTGGGGTGCCAGAACACCAGGCCCGGGGCCTCTTCCTGCAGGTGGAACAGGTCCTGCTGCTTGCCGATGCGGCGGTGGTCGCGCATCTCGGCTTCCTCGACGCGCTTGATGTACGCCTCGAGCTGCTTCTTGTCGGCCCAGGCGGTGCCGTAGATGCGCTGCAACTGCTCGTTCTGCGCGTCGCCGCGCCAGTAGGCACCGGAAATGCGGGTCAGCTTGAAGGCCTTCAGGAAGCGCGTGTTCGGCACGTGCGGGCCGCGGCACATGTCCACGTATTCCTGGTGGTAATACATGCCCATGGCCTGGATGTCGTCGGACATGTCCTCGATCAGGCGCAGCTTGTAGTCCTCGCCGCGTGCCTTGAAGATTTCGATGACTTCCGCGCGCGGGGTCATCTTCTTGACGACGTCGTAGTCCTGCGCGATCAGCTCGCCCATGCGCTTTTCGATGGCGGCCATGTCGTCCGGGGTGAACGGACGGTCGGACTGGATGTCGTAATAGAAGCCTTCGGCGATGACCGGGCCGATGACCATCTTCACGTCCGGGTACAGCTGCTTGACCGCGTGACCGACCAGATGGGCGCAGGAGTGGCGGATGATCTCGACGCCCTCCTCGTCCTTGGCGGTGATGATGCGCAGGGTGGCGTCACGGTCGATGACATCGCTGGCGTCGACCAGCACGCCATCCACTGAACCGGCGATGGTGGCCTTGGCCAGGCCGGCACCGATGGACTGGGCCACGTCCATGACGCTGACGGGGTGTTCGAACTCACGGCGGCTGCCGTCGGGAAGCGTGATCGCGATCATGACTGGGCTTTATTGGGAACTGGATAAAAGAAAAGCGCCACGAAGGCGCCTGGGCAAGGGGCCGTCGGGGACGTTCAGCGCTGGGCGGTGGTAGTGCTCATGTCGCACGCTGGACCGGCGCGGGGCGCGGGTC
>JAEWLO010000428.1 GCA_023457475.1 Pseudomonadota bacterium
GCCACGCCCTGCGTGGCTTCGCGGTGCCTGATCGAAGAGCAGCCACGCCGGGCGTGGCTCTACGGCAGAGCGGGTATTGCTGTCCGAATCCGGCCAGCACCCACGCCGGGATCGGCGCACACTCGCGTTTTCCGCCATGGGCCACGCCGATGAACGACCTGCACGCGCGTTTCGTACAGCTGCACAAGTCCAGCACCCCGCTGGTCCTTCCCAACGCCTGGGACGCCGGCAGCGCCCGGCTGATGCAGGAGCAGGGCGCGCCCGCGGTGGGCACCACCAGTGCGGCCCTGGCGTGGTCCTGCGGTTACCCGGACGGCAGCGCCCTCCCCGAAACGGCCCTGCTGCATCGTGTGGCCGAGATCGTGCGCGCGACGTCGGTGCCGGTGACCGTGGATATCGAAGACGGCTACAGCGACAACCCGCAGCAGGTGGGCGCGCTGGTGAGGAAACTGGCAGACCTCGGCGTGGTCGGCATCAACGTGGAAGACGGTGCCGGCGCGCCCGCGCTGCTGGCAGAAAAGATCGCCGCCATTCGCGCAGCACTGGCAGGGCGGCCGCTGTTCATCAATGCCCGCACGGATGTCTACCTGCGTGGCATGGCTGAAGGCGAGGCCGCGGTGCGCATGAGCGTGGAGCGCCAGCAGGTGTATGCGGCGGCAGGGGCGGACGGGGCGTTCGTGCCGTGCGTTACCGAGCCTGTGGAGATGAAGGCCATCGCCGAGGCAGTGCCGCTGCCGCTCAATGTGATGTGGTTGCCCGGGATGGTGGGGCACGCGGAACTGGCAGCGGTGGGCGTTCGCCGCTTCAGTGCTGGCCCGGCGTTGTATGTGCACGCCTGGGCGGCGACCGCGAGCGCGGCGTCAGCGTTGCTGGAGGGGACCTTGGGGTGGCCGGCGAACGCGCCGGGCTACGGCGCGTTGAACGCGCTGTTCGCATGAGGTAGAGCCACGCCCTGCGTGGCTTCGCGGTCCATCAGGCGTATTCACGGGTTCCGTCCGGGCACCGCGATGACACGCATGGCGTGTCACTACGCACGCACCATCGCATACCAGCGATATCCCACATACACCCCGGCAGCGACCACCGGTACCAGGCAGATCAACACCGGCAGTTTCATCAGGAAGAACATCCCGATAAACGCCACCATCGCGATGAACGAGATCGCCAGCGTCCAGAGATTGAATACGACGATGTCGGTTGCATCCTTTTCATACGCATTCTCCGGCCGGTTGCGGTGTGCGCGGTGCCGGCGCAGCATCCAGATGTCGATGAAGAAGTCCGCGATGCCTTCGATGAGAGCGCCGATGATGCCCGACATGGTCAATCCTTGATGGCGTGGGTGAACTGGCGGATGGTTGATTGGGTTGGGCATCCCTGTCAATCGTAGAGCCACGCCCTGCGTGGCTTCGCTAGCCGTCAGGCGTAGTGACACGCCCTGCGTGTCATAGCGCGCATTTTCTCCGCCAGCGGCAGAACGGCCTTACCTTCCCGCCGCCACAAACGCATCCCGCGTCGCCAGCGTCGGCTCGTTGGGCAACGGCGCGCGCGTGTCCGTGACGAACGCAACGAGGGCTTCCCGGACCAGGCCCTGGCCGCGTTCGTTGCCCCAGGGAATGTGGCCGACGTTGGGGATCGCGTGGCTGCGCGCGACGCGGTACACGTCGAAGTACTCCATGGCGCGGCCCCGTGGGATATAGCTGCACTCCCCCAGCAGCAGCATCACCGGTGGCGAAAGCTGTCGCAGGTCGGGCCGCACCGCTTCACGTGCGGTGCGGGAGATGCGGGTGTTGGCGAGAAGGTTGAAATGCGCGGGCTTCCAGGCATCGAGCAGCCGGGTGTCGCCCTTGCAGAACGAGTTGCTGACCAAGGCGCGCTGCACGTCCGGCGTATAGAGGTTGATCAGCTCCTCCTGGGCGACGTAGCGCTGATCCGCCGGCAAGGCCGTGGCGAGCAATGCGCGCGGTGCGGCGAGTGCGGCCACCTGCGCCGCGCTCGGCGGCCGTGCACCATCCGCTGCACGCGTGGTCTTGTCGGCCAGCTTAGGGTCTGCCGAGAACGCAGCACCGGGTACCTTCCCCGGCTCGCTCAGTACGACGTACTTCACGCGCTCGCGCACGTCGGCCCGCGACAGGGCCGAGGTGATCAGGGTCGCGCCGTACGATTGGCCCATCAGTACCACGGGCTTGTCCACTCGCCTGAGTACCGCCGAGAGATCACTGATGTTGTTCTCATGCGTGTACCCCCGCGCGTCGCCCGTCGGCGAGGCACCGGCACCGAACTGGTCGTACAACACCACGTCGAACCCGTCGCGGGCGAACTGCGCGAAGAAGGCACGATCGAAATCCCGCACGTACGCGCCCGGTCCGCCGTGCACGAAGACCAGCGCCAGACCACGATCCACGGCGGCTCCCGGCCGATAGCGATACACAGCAACCTCGCGGCCCGTGCCGGTGGCCCACTGCTCGACCGCCGGGTCATCCGGCAACGCCGGCAGCGTGGCGGAGGCCAGCGGCACCATCAGATAAACCAGGGGTGCCAACGCCAGCACCATCGCCGCTGCTCGGCGAATCCGTGCGCCTGCCGCCCGACGGCGCGAGCCGAACCACCACAACGCCGCAGCAACCCCGACCGAGAGCAGCAGGGCGACATACCCCCGCCCTGCACCGTGGCTTGCCCACAGTGCCGCAAAGAAGGTCAGCCACACGGCCGCCATGCACACCAGCACCACCAACGTACGCCGAACGAAATGCCATGGACCCCGTAAGTCGCTGCGCAATGCGTTTCCCCTGGGAAAGTGTCAGGTCATGGTTTCAAGCCCCCGCGGCCGGAGCAAGGTGTCGCAGGTGGCGGTGACTTCCTGCCTACAT
>JAEWLO010000429.1 GCA_023457475.1 Pseudomonadota bacterium
GACCGGGGTGGTGGTGCCTTCGCGGCGGACGCCGACCGATTTCACCGCGTTGTGGCTGGGGAAGTTGGCGGCCGCTTGATGGAATGAAAAAACCCGCCTTTCGGCGGGTTTTTTGTTGGACGCGGCCGGGCAGCGCCCGGCGATACGTCGCCTACCGTTACGCGGCCGGCTTTTCGCCGGTGGCTTCGGTGGTGATGCGGATCTTCACTTCGTCGCTGACGTTCGGGGCGTACGCGCCGACGCCGAAGTCGCTGCGCTTGATGGTGGTGGTGGCGTCGAAGCCGGCTGCCGGGACCTTGGCCATCGGGTGCTCGCCGCCGCCGTTGATGGTGACGTCCAGCACGACCGGCTTGGTGATGTCCTTGATGGTCAGGTCACCGGTGACGGTCAGCTTGTTGGTGCCGGCCGCTTCCACCTTGGTGCTCTTGAAGGTGGCGTTGGCGAACTTGGCGGCGTCGAAGAAGTCGGCGCTCTTCAGGTGTTCGTCGAACTTGGCGGTGAAGCTGTTCAGGCCGCTCAGCGGCAGGGTGACCTGCACGGTGCTCTTGGTCACGTCGGCGGCGTCCCACACCAGGGTGCCTTCGGCGTTGCCGAAGTGGGCGGTGGGGTTGGAGAAGCCGAAGTGGCTCCACTGGGCCAGCACGTCGGTGTGGCTCGGGTCGAGCTTGTAGGTGCCCGAAGCGATCTGGATGGCTTCGGCAGCCGGCGCAGCGGCGGCGGCATCGGCCGACGGGGTGGCGGCTTCAGCAGCGGCCGGGGTGGCAGCGGCATCGGCGGCCGGCGCGGCGGCTTCGTCGGCCGGCTTGGAGCAGGCGGCGACGGCCAGGGCGAGGGCCAGCGGGAGGAGCAGCTTGCGGGTAGCGGTCATGTGGGTTCTCTCTCTAACGAAGGGCTGAGGGGAAGAAACAACTACGGCGGCCGGTCCGTGGGAAGGGCCTGGGTCCGGCGGATAACGCTGAAACTCTTTATTCGATGCGCGCGGCTTCGTCGAACGACAGGCGGGGCAGGCGCGGGAACAGGCCCGAGGGGTCACCGTACCCCAGATTGACGAGGAAGTTCGACTTGATGGCGGTGCCCTTGAAGAAGGCTTCGTCCACCTTGGCGGGGTCGAAACCGCTCATCGGGCCGGCGTCCAAGCCCAGCGCGCGGGCGGCGAGGATGAGGTACGCGCCCTGCAGGCTGCTGTTGCGGAACGCGCCTTCGGTGCGGCCTTCGCGCGGGCCGTCGAACCATGCCTTGGCGTCGGTGTGCGGGAACAGGAAGGGCAGCTTTTCGTGGAAGTCTTCATCGAAACCGACAATGACGGTGACCGGAGCAGCCAGGGTCTTGTCGTGATTGCCTTCGGACAGCGCGGGGGCGAGCTTGGCCTTGGCTTCCGCGGACTTCACGAACACGAAACGCGCCGGGCTGCCGTTGGCGGCGGTGGGGCCCCACTTGAGCAGGTCGTACAGCGCGCGCAGCTGTTCGTCTTCCACGGGCTTGTCCAGGAAGGCGTTCTGGGTGCGGGCGGTACGGAACAACTGGTCAAGCGCAGCAGCGTCGAGCACGTGGGACATGAAGCCTCCGGTGGATCAGGAATGGATGACCTACGGTACCTTGCGTGGCACCGCGTGATGGCGAAGGCTGGCAGTGTAGAGTGTCGGCACCGTTGCAACACCCAGCTTGGCTGAAACGAATTAATGCCATACGTGAAACGATGGAGCTCACCGTGGACGATCACCGACGGCCGCGCAGGCAATGTGCGCCAGGCGGTGGCGCTGGCGACCGCGCTGAAGCTGGGGGCGCACCAGCCCCTGGTGTTGGAACCGCGCGCGCCGTGGAAATGGGTGGCCCCGCGCTGGCTGCCGGGCATGGCGGGGGCGTACGGGCCGCGCTTTGAACAGCTGGCCGCGGTGCCGCCGGCGCTGGCGATCGGGTGCGGGCGGCAGGCGGCCGGTGCGCTGCGCGAACTGCGCCGGCGCGGCAGCAAGGTGGTGCAGATTCTGGACCCGCGCCTGCCGGCGCGGCATTGGGACCTGCTGGTGGTGCCGGAGCATGACGCGCTGCGCGGCCGCAATGTGCTGACCCTGCTGGGCAGCTTGAACCCGGTCAACGATGACTGGCTGGCCTGCGGGCGCGCGGCGTTCGCGGACTTCGGTGCGTTGCCGGGACCGCGCACGGCCCTGCTGGTGGGCGGGCCGACACCGCTGGCCCCGTGGCACGAACCGGACATGGTGCGGGTGTTCCAACAGCTGGCCGAGCAGGTGCGCGGGGAAGGCGGAAGTCTGCTGGCGACCACTTCGCGGCGCACGCCACCGGCGCTGGTGGGCGCGCTGCGCAGTGCGTTTGCGGACCTGCCGCATGTGATCTGGGGCGACGGCGGCGATGGGGTGAACCCGTATGCCGGACTGCTGGGCTGGGCGAACCGGGTGGTGGTGTCGCCGGATTCGGTGAACCTGATTTCCGAAGCGAGTGCGACGCGGTTGCCGGTGGCGGTGGCGCTGGCAGCGCAGGCGCACGGGCGCGTGGCGCATTTCCAGCAGGCGTTGCGGGCGCGTGGGCGGTTGCAGGCGCGTTGGTTGGATTGGCAGGTGCAGGGCGCGATTGAGCCGCTGCGGGAGACCGCGCGGGTGGCGGCGCAGGTGCACGAGCGGTTGTTGGCATCCTGACGGGATGTTGAAACCATCGGTATGATCGCAATGTTGAAACCGGCGTAGAGCCTCGCCCTGCGTGGCTTCGCGGTGTCGAACCGCCGGGTAGAGCCATGCCCTGCGTGGCTTCGCGGTGTTGGAACGAAGAGCAGCCACGCAGGGCGTGGCTCTACGGATTGCGATTGCACAGGAAAGGAATGCACATGGACCGTCGCTTCACCCCCGCCTTGCTGCTGTGCCTGCTGCTGGCACCGGCCATCACCCTGGCCGCCCCCTCCTGCACCGAGCGCCACCCCACCCCGGCCGCCACGGCGGCGATGTTCGATGTGGCCCAGACCGCCACCGAAGCCCTGGATGCGCTGGACGGCGTGGACCTGGTGCTCATCGCGCGCGGCGGCCAGGACCTGAGCAGGTACGGCCTGCGCCACAGCCACGTGGCCTTTGCGGTGCGCGAGGCGGATGGGCAGTGGCGCACGCTGCATCTGCTCAACCAGTGCAAGTCACCGGAGTCGGCGCTGTTCCGCGAGGGACTGGGCAATTTCATCGGCGAAACCGGCACCCATACGGATCTGCGCGTGGGCGTGCCCTCGCCTGCGCTGCGCGCTGCACTGAAGACAATGCTGGGTGAGCCGGGCATCCAGGCGCGTGCGCTGCATGAGCCGCGCTACAGCGTGGTGGCCTACCCGTTCTCCACCGAGTACCAGAACTCCAACCAGTGGGTGCTGGAAGTGCTGGCAGCGGCGATGGCGCACAACGACGACGGTCGGCTGCTGGTGCGCCGCGCGCAGGTGCAGGACTGGCTGAAAGAACAGAAGTACACACCGAGCTCGCTGCACATTGGCGTGGGCAAACGGCTGGGGGCGCGGTTCTTCGTGGCCAATGCGGCCACCACGGACCACCCGGCCTCGGAGCGGATCTCCGGCAACTACTCGGTGGTGACCGTGGAATCGGTCTTCGATTTCCTGCAGCAGCGCGGTGCGCTGGTGCAGGAGCTGAGCGTGCCGCATGTGCCGGTGTCGGGCATGGCGGCACCGAAACCCTGACAGGAGTGGGCATGAAGCGTTTCTCGATTTCGGTGTTGGCATGGGGTGTGGCACTAGGGGCCGCGCCGGCCAACGCGCAGATGTTCACCAAGGGCCAGCTGGCCAGCAGCGTGGTGGCCGCCAGTGGTGTGGCAAGCCTGGCGGTGCTGACGGCTCCGGTCTGGCTGACGTTGGGCGCTTCGAAGAAGCTGCACGACCACTCCGCTTCCGGCGGTTTCGCCGACGTGGGTGGGGCGGACATGAAGGCCGGCCCGTTGCCGCCGCTGACCGTGGAGAAGGTGGTGGCCCAGGCCGACGGCGCTGTGGATGTGACCTTGATGAACCCGGAGTCGCCGACCGAACTGGCGGTGGTGCAGTGGCCGGCGCGGGAGAACAACCCGGGCACCACCTTGCAGGTGGGCGATGTGCTGGACCTGACCCCGACCGAGGTGGGTTCGGGCTGGACCGTGGCGAATGCGGAAGGCGTGGCGCTGGCCTTTCTGCCGACCGCGCACGCTGCGCGCAATCAGTTGAGCGAACGCTGGTAAGGAGACGACATGAAACAGGTTTCGATGCTGGTGCTGGCGGTGAGCGTGGCGATGACCAGTGCGCCGGTGAGCGCGGGGGAGATGCATAACGCCTCGCCCCAGGACAAGCTCAGCAGCTACGCGATGATCGGCTCGGTGGTGAGCCTGGTGGTGGTCACCGCACCGGTGTGGCTGACGTTCAATGCGTCGGACAAGATGCTGGACGGGTCCAAGAAGGACGGCGCGGACAAGGGCAAGGCAGCCAAGGGCACGACCAAGGCCGGCCCGATGCCGCCGCTGACGGTGGAGAAGGTGGAACCGCAGGCCGGTGGCCAGGTGGACGTGACCTTGAAGCACCCGGAATCGGCAGAGCGCGCGGTGGTGCAGTGGCCGGCGCGCGAGAACAACCCGGGCAGGACGTTGCAGGCGGGGGATGTGCTGGACCTGACGCCGACGGCGGTGGGGTCGGGGTGGATGGTGGCGAAGGAGGGTGGTGAGGCGATGGCGTTCCTGCCGACGGAGGGTGCGGTGCAGAATCAGATGAGTGAGCGCTGGTAGAGCCACGCCCTGCGTGGCTTCGCGGCCCCCAATCCAACCGACGTAGAGCCACGCCCTGCGTGGCTTCGCGGCCCCCGATCCAATTGACGTAGAGCCACGCCCTGCGTGGCTTCGCGGTGCCGGAACGAAGAGCAGCCACGCCCACAAGAGCATTGCCTGAGTTGGCGCGGTGTTGACCGGGCGCGTGGCGACGCGTTCGTCCAATTGGCGCACGCCGGTCCTGGGGCGCGGCGTGGCTCTACGTCGGCCGGGGTTCAGGCGTTGCGCGGGGCTTCGGGCATAATGCCCGCCCCATGAATGCCCACCCCACCCTCGTCTTCGCCCCCCTCACCCGCCGCAGCCTGCTGTTGGCGGTGCTGGCCATGGGCGCGGTGGTGCTGGGTTCGAACGTGCTGGTGCAGTACCCCATCAATGACTGGCTCACCTGGGGGGCGTTCAGCTACCCGGTGGCGTTTCTGGTCAGCAACCTGATCAACCGGCGCTTTGGGCCGTCGGCCGCGCGCCGCGTGGCATGGGCGGGGTTTGCGGTGGCGGTGGTGCTGTCGGTGTGGATTGCCACGCCGCGGATTGCGGTGGCGTCGTGTGTGGCGTTCATTGCGGCGCAGCTGCTGGATATCACGGTG
>JAEWLO010000430.1 GCA_023457475.1 Pseudomonadota bacterium
CGCCCTCAGGGCGCGGATTGCTTGGTAGGGGTCGCGATCAGTACACGCGCGGCTTCGGCGGCACCACGGCAACCTCGTCGGTCAGCGTGTACATGTGCACCGGACGGAAGTCGAAGCTGCACTTGCCCTTTTCGTCGACCTTGACCAGGGTGTGCTTGTGCCAGTTGACGTCGTCGCGATCCGGATAATCCTCGTGCGCGTGCGCACCACGGCTTTCCTTGCGCTGCTCGGCCGAGTTGATCGTCGCCACCGCGTTCAGCAGCAGGTTGTTCAGCTCGTAGGTTTCGATCAGGTCCGAGTTCCAGACCAGCGAACGATCGCTGACCTTGACGTCCTGGAACGAATCGAACACCTGCGCCATCTTCTCGCAGCCTTCCTTGAGGGTCTGGCTGGTGCGGAACACCGCCGCGTCGGCCTGCATGGTGCGCTGCATGCGATCGCGGATGACCGAGGTCGGGGTGTCGCCGTTGGCATAACGCAGCTTGTCGAGCAGGCCCAGCGCCTTGTCGCAGGCGTCGGACGCCAGCGGCTTGTGCGCCGCGCCCGGCTTGATGGTCTCGGCGCAGCGGTTGGCCACCGCGCGACCGAACACCACCAGGTCGAGCAGCGAGTTGGAGCCCAGGCGGTTGGCACCGTGCACCGACACGCAGGCGGCTTCGCCGATCGCGTACAGGCCCGGGATCACCGCATCGTTGTTCTCGCCATCCTTGCGCACCACTTCGCCGTGGAAGTTGGTCGGAATGCCGCCCATGTTGTAGTGCACGGTCGGAATGACCGGGATCGGCTGCTTGTGCACGTCGACGCCGGCAAAGATGCGGGCGCTTTCGGCGATGCCGGGCAGCTTCTCGTCGATAACGCCGGGGCCGAGGTGGGTCAGGTCGAGCAGGATGTGATCCTTGTGCTCGCCGACGCCGCGGCCTTCGCGGATCTCGATGGTCATCGAACGGGCCACCACGTCGCGCGAGGCCAGGTCCTTGTAGTGCGGTGCGTAGCGCTCCATGAAGCGCTCGCCATTGCTGTTGCGCAGGATGCCGCCTTCACCGCGGACACCCTCGGTGATCAGGCAGCCGGCTCCGTAGATGCCGGTCGGGTGGAACTGCATGAACTCCATGTCCTGCATGGCGATGCCGGCACGCATGGCCAGGCCGCCACCGTCGCCGGTGCAGGTGTGCGCCGAGGTGGCGCTGAAGTAGGCGCGACCGTAGCCGCCCGTGGCCAGCACCACGCCCTGGGCGCGGAACAGGTGCAGCGAGCCGTCGGACATGTCCAGCGCCAGCACGCCGCGGCAGGCACCGTCTTCATCGAAGATCAGGTCCAGCGCGAAGTACTCGATCATGAAGCGCGCATCGTGCTTCAGCGACTGCTGGTACAGGGTGTGCAGCATGGCGTGGCCGGTACGGTCGGCCGCCGCGCAGGTACGCTGCGCCGCCGGGCCTTCGCCGTACTTGGTGGTCATGCCACCGAACGGGCGCTGGTAGATCTTGCCCTCTTCGGTGCGGCTGAACGGCACGCCGTAGTGTTCCAGCTCGATGATGGCCGGGATGGCCTCACGGCACATGTACTCGATGGCGTCCTGGTCGCCCAGCCAGTCCGAGCCCTTGATGGTGTCGTAGAAGTGGTAGCGCCAGTCGTCCTCGCCCATGTTGCCCAGCGCGGCGGAGATACCGCCCTGCGCGGCCACGGTGTGCGAACGGGTCGGGAAGACCTTGGTCAGGCAGACGGTCTGCAGGCCCTTGGCGGCAAGACCGAACGTGGCGCGCAGACCGGCACCGCCGGCGCCGACCACGACCATGTCGTACTTGTGTTCCGTAATCTTGTAAGCGGACATCTAATCTGGATTCCTGTCTTGGTGCCTGGACTCAGGCAACGCCGAGCGCAATGCGGGCGACCGCAAAAACACTGACGATCGCGCCGAGCACGGCAATGAACTTCACCGTGGTCTGCAGCGCCAGGGCCAGCAGCGAGTTGTGGATGTAGTCTTCCAGCACGACCTGCAGGCCGAGCTGGGCGTGCCAGAACGCGGCGATCAGGAAGCCGACCAGCAACATGGCGTTCCACGGCTTGGACACCGCTTCAACGGCACCGGCGTAATCGCTGTGGATGAGGCTCAGCACGAAGATGAGGAACCAGATCGTCAGCGGGACCAGCGCGGTGGCGGTCAGGCGCTGGTGCACGAAATGCTCGGTGCCGGTTTTGGCGGCACCCAGACCACGGACGTTCTTCAGCGGGGTACGGAACTTGCTCATGCGGCACCTCCGACGAACACGTAGGCCCAGACCAGGGCGGTGATCACCAGCGAGCCGGCAACGGACATCCAGCTGCTGCGCACGAAGGCGGGGATGCTGAAGCCGATGGCGAAATCCTGCACGATGTGGCGGATGCCGTTGCACAGGTGATAGGCAAACGACCACGTCCATGCGAACAGGAACAGCTTTCCATACCATGCACCGGCGTGACCGGTGAAGCAGTTCCAGGATTCAGGACCCATCATCAGGGCGAGCAGGCCGCCGGCGATGATCAGGGCTCCAACAGACAGAAAGATGCCGGTCGCTCGATGAAGAATCGAGGTGGCCATCTGGATCTGCCAGCGATACACCTGAAGGTGCGGGGAAAGGGGACGTTCTCTGGCGGCCATTCGCTGGGCTCGTTGTCTCGGCTGGGCGGCGCAATGCCGCGTTGGCTCAATGCTGATCAGAAATCGATGCAGCGTCCGTTTTTCTCCCAATCGCCGTACCGCACCGGATCAAGTCCGCCGCGGCCGCCGATTTCCACCGCCTCGGCCGGGGCCGGGACGAGCGCGTGCTCCTCCGGTACCAGCGGGGCTTCAGATTCGGCGTCGGGAGTGGGGGTTGTTTGGCCTATCATGGGTGGTCTCGCAACGCACAAATTTTAGACCCCGTTCACGTGCCTGACAACCTGCCCTTTGATATCGATGGTCTAACCAGCGGTTTTTCACCGCTTTCCGGCCACCAGCTGCTGGACCTTCACGGCCCGGACGCGGTGGCGTTCGCGCAGGCGCAGTTCAGCAGCGACGTCACCGCCCTGCCCCAACGGCATTGGCAGTGGAGCGCCTGGCTGAGCCCGAAAGGCCGCACCCTGGCGGTGTTCCAGCTGCTGAAGCTGGCTGAAGACCACGTGATGCTGGTGCTGGCTGACGGCGACGCCGATGCGATTGCGTCGCAGTTGCAGCGGTTTGTGTTCCGCAAAAAGGTGAAGCTGGCGGTGCGCACCGATGTGGCCGTGCTGGGCAGCTTCACGGCACCGGAGGCGGCCTCGCTGGCGGCGTTTGCCGGTGAAGGCGAGAACCTGGAGCTGGATGCGGGCAGCGATGCCCTGCCGCGCACGATGAGGATCGTATCGTCAGCCGCTGCGCAGGAAAGCGATGCCCGGTTCGCATTGGCGTGGCGGCAGTCCGACCTGCGCTACGGGGTGCCGCGCCTGGCCTCGGACCAGCGTGAGGTGTGGACCCCGCAGCAGCTGGGCCTGGACCGCCTCAATGGCTACAGCGTGAAGAAGGGCTGCTATCCCGGCCAGGAGATCGTGGCGCGCACGCATTTCCTGGGCAAGGCCAAGCGCGCGCTGCAGCTGCTGCGCGTGGCGGAAGGCACCGCCGCCGGGGCATCGGTGGAGCAGAACGGTGCGGGAATCGGCACCGTGGCGTGCGTGGCGGGCGATCTGGCGCTGGCGGTGTTGCCGCTGGAGATGACCGAGGGTGCGCTGAGCGTGGGCGGGGCGGAAGCACATGGCGTGCCCCTGCTGGAAGGGTTGGCCCGCTGAGGCGGTGACGGACCGCGAAGCCACGCAGGGCGTGGCTCTACCGGGGGTTCCGGGACCGCGTGGACACGCATGGCGTGTCCCTA
>JAEWLO010000431.1 GCA_023457475.1 Pseudomonadota bacterium
AGATAGGCGCTGATCTGCCACGCGTCGAAGCCGAACGCGAACAGGCGGCCGGCGGCACCGCGCGCGGTCGGCAGCAGCTGGCCGGCGGTGGCGGCGGACGGCAGGCCTGCCACGCCGCGCACGTTCCAGGCTTCGTTCGGATAGACGATGCCGTCCAGCGCCATGTCTTCTTCCGGCTTGCCGGTGCCCAGGGTGAGCTGGGAGGTGCCCACGCGGGTGGCACCGCCCGCGCCGGCCAGGGCCAGCTGCGGAGCCAGCTGCCGTGCCTGGGGCGCCTTCACCGCGAGCAGCACGCCATCCACCGCACCGGCTGCGCGGACCTGCGCGCCGATGTCGCCGACGGTGTCATTGACGCCGATGGTCGCCAGCACCTGGCCGCCGCGCTGGACGAAGCGTTCGCGGAAGGCCGAGGCGGTACGGCGGCCGTTGTCGTCATTGCTGTGGATCACCAGCACATTGGCGCGCTCGCGGCCGCGCAGGTATTCGGCGGCGATGATGCCGTCGTCCTCCGGAGCCAGCGAGAAGCCGGCACTGCCGGCGGGCGGGCTGCTCTTGCCACGATTCAGCGCCAGCACCGGTACCGGCAGTTCGGTACGGCCGAACACCGCGTCCACTTCGTCGCGACCCAGCGGGCCGACGATGAAGTCCACGCCCGCGCCGACCGCCTTGTCATAGGCGGCAACCGCACCGGACGGGGTGCCGGCGGTGTCGATGAACTGGATGTCCGGGCGGCGGCGCGTCTCGCCGTAGTAGCCGCTGAGCAGACCGTCACGCACCGGCTGCGCAGCCACGGCGAGGCGACCGCTGAGCGGCAGCAGCACGGCCATCTTCACCGGCGGGCGGTAGCCGTCGCTCATGGCCGGCGGGCGCTTGCTGGTATCGAACTGGGCCACGCCGTCACGGTCGAACGGGCGCGGCAGCGGCAGGCCGCGGGCGATCAGCGCGCGGCCGGCAAAGTTGTACAGCGGCTCGTTGGCGGGCAGGGCGGCCGCGCGGGCGCGCAGGGTGGCGTCGTCCAGCTGACCGAGCAGCGCCGCGATGGCCTGCTGGTTCTCGGTGCGGGCGGTGCCGCTGAGCGCGGCATGCGCGCGGGCGCGTTCGGTGGCCGCGCCGACCACGTCACCGTTGGCCTGCAATGCGTTGGCACGGGCCAGCTGCCAGCGCGTGCGCAATTGCGGGGCGACCGTGTCGGAGGATTCCCTCAGCGCTGCCAGCGCCTGCGCCGGCTGTTTGTCGGCCAGGGCCAGCTCGGCCGTGACGAGGTGATAGCGCTGCAGGCTGGTTCCGCTGAGCTGACGGGCACCGACCTGGGCCAGCAGGGCGCGGGCACGGGCGCTGTCGCCGGCCTCATGCCAGGCGAAGGCGGCATCGGCCAGGGCGGCACTGCGGGCCCCGCCGCGCAGGGTGTTGGCCAGCGCTTCAAGCTGTACGGCGGCGTCGCGGGGCTTGCCCTGCTCGATCAAGGCCAACGCCTGGGCCTGCTCCGGCGATGACGGCGCGCTGGTCAGGCTGGTGGTGGCACAGCCGGCGAGCAGCAGCAGCGACAGCGAGAGGGCGGGGATCCGTGCGGCGGACAGGTTCATGGTCAGGTCCATTCGAATGAGGCAGCAGCCGTGGGCGGGTACGGTACGATTCTACCCTTGACCTGTGAGTGCCGTTGCGATGAGTGCTGTCCCCACCCTGTACGTCGTTGCCACCCCGATCGGCAACCTCGCCGACCTGACGCCGCGGGCGCAGGAGGTGCTGCGTTCGGTGGCCGCCATCTGCGCCGAGGACACCCGCCGTACAGGCCAGCTGCTGGGGCATTTCGGCATCCAGCAGCCGCTGGTGGCGCTGCATGACCACAACGAGGATGCACTGGCCCAGCGCATCGTCGGCCGCCTGCTGGCGGGCGAATCCCTGGCTCTGGTGAGCGATGCCGGCACTCCGCTGGTCAGCGATCCCGGTTATCGGCTGGTGCGCGCCGCGCGCGAGGCCGGGATCCGGGTCAGCCCCGTGCCGGGGGCCTGCGCGGCCATTGCCGCCTTGAGCGTGGCCGGCCTGCCCAGCGACCGTTTCACCTTCGAAGGGTTCCTGCCGGCCAAGGCGTCCGGTCGCCGCGAGCGCCTGCAGGCCCTGGCAGGGGAAACCCGCACGCTGGTGTTCTACGAATCCTCACACCGCATCGCGGAGTCGTTGGCGGACATGGCCGACGCCTTCGGCCCGCAGCGCCCAGCGGTGCTGGCGCGCGAGCTGACCAAACTGTTTGAAACCGTGCTGGACGGGGATCTGGCCGGCCTGCGTGCGCAGGTCGAAGCGGACGACAACCAGCGCAAGGGCGAATTCGTGGTGATGGTGCAAGGGGCGGCAGACGACGCCGAGGCCCAACTGCAGCACGGTCGACGCGTGTACGCCACGCTCAGCGAGCACCTGCCGCCGTCGACCGCCGCCAAACTGGCGGCCGAGGTCACCGGAGCCCCGCGCAAGGCACTCTACGGCAGCTGAAGCGCGAGACCGCGGTACTTGGCTTCGGGCGCGTGGCGCAGCTGTTCCAGCTTCGCCATCTGCGGGCGCAGCGACCGCGGCAGGCGCATCCCTGTCCACGCCGGATGGGTGGCGTCGTAGCCGAATCGACGGTTGATCATCGCGACCTGCTGCCAGGCTTCGGCAGGATCGCCGGCCAGCTGATCCAGCAGCAGGCGCGCCAGCGCGGCGGGGTGGGTTCCTTTCACTTCCTTGCTCGTGAGCTCCAGTGCATGGCGTACCGGCTCGGGCCGGGCTCCGCAGCTGCAGAGGACGCGGCCAATCCGCACGCGCTTGCCGTGAGGCGGAAGGGGGGCCCTCAGCTGCGCCAGTATCGGGTCCAGGCCGGCGTGTCGGATCCGCGTTCCCAGCGCATCGGTCTTCAGGGTGAACAGGGCCACTCCCTTGTATCCCAGCCAGGCCAGCAGCTGTTCGGCCGTATGGCGGGCAAGCGCCTCACGGGGTTTCTCGAGCGCCGCGATGAGGACGCGCGCCTCCCGGGTGGTGGCTTCCCTCTCTGGCAGAGAGCCCTGCGCCATCCACCGGCACAGCCGGGCATCACCCGCTGCGATCGTGTCGCAGAGCGTGTCGAACACAGAGGGCCTCGGCCGTGTCGCGGGGGCGGTGCCGGGACGGCGCGGACCGTCGGGTCGAAGCGGAATCACGGTACCTGTTCGCCCTTCCACGGCAGGGCAATGCGGATCCCCTGGCGTCGGGCCTCGGGCTGGCCCGCCAACCGCTGCAGCTTCGCGACGCGGGGGCATTGCCGCTTGGTCACCATGTAGGCCCATGCGGGACGCTCGATGGTGTAGCCGAATTGCGCGTTCACCCGATCTACCTTCTGCCAGAGCAGCGCGCGCTGATTGCTCGCGCATGTACTGCGCCGCCGGCGCAGGTCCAGCGTGCTGCTCTGCTCCTCGGTCAGCATCAGGTCCAGCAGCATGGCTGCCCGGTTCCCGTGGAGATCGGCCTCGTCCAGTCCCAGCCATGCGCGCAGGGTGGCGGCACGGCCACCGGCCTCGTGCAGGACTTCGCCGATGCGCAGGCGTTGCGCGTGGGACAGATCCTTCAGCGGAAGATGCCGGATGATGCGGGTCAGGCCGGCGTGGAGGATGCGCGTCTGCAGTTCCTCCGGCTTGAGCGAGAACGGCGGTGCCGCTGGATTCTGCCACTGGGCCAGGCTGTCGGCCGTGCGTTCGGCCAGGCGCCTGCGCGGCAGCGCCTGTGCCTGGATGAGCGACACGGCATGGGCATCGTTGCCGGCGCGGCGCTCGGTCCACGGTTGTGCCATCAAGCTGCAGAGCGTGTGGTCACAGGCGGCAATGCCGTCCACGAGGGACTGCGATCCGCCTGCAGGCGGACGGGGCATGGGCGCGTTGAGGATCCGCGTGGGTGGGGGCAGCGTGACGGACGCGCCGGACGCGCCGGGCATCCCGGCAGAAGCGGAAGCGGGGACGGCATGCGCCGGCGTGGTCACTGGCACCCACTGGCATCCGTTGAACATGCATCGTCTCCTTGGCTAGGGCAGCTGGACATCGATACCCCGGCGCTGGGCTTCCGCGGCACGGCCCAGATCGCCTAGCAGATTCATGCGGGCGCGCTCGAGGCTGGAAATGTTGCGCATGAACTTCCAGGCCGGGTGGGAGGGCGTGTAGCCAAAGCGGTGGTTGACCATGACCGCGCTGTGCCACGCTTCGGCTCGACGTGCGGCGAGCCGTTGTGGATCGGGCGTCTCGACCGCGAGGCCCGGGCGCATGACGGCCTCCAGCTGGAGCTCCGCCGCCAGCGCATCGGTCATCAGGCGGTCGATCAGCGCCGAGGCGCTCGACCGCTGCAGGTCGCCCATGCTCAGCCGCAGGCGGGCGCGCAGGGTGGGGGTGTGTGCGCCGGCGTCGCGCAGCACCTCGCCGATGCAGCGCCGCTGCAGTCCGTTCAGCTTGGCCCGTGCCAGATGATCCAGCACCCGTGCCAGCCCGGTGCACATCAGGCGTGCCTGCAGCCGCTCCGGCGGCAGCTGGAAGCGTCTGCGACCGTCCACTTCCAGCCAGTGGCACAGGCCTTCGACCGTGCGCCGGGCCAGCGAGGCACGGGCAGGCTCGGTCTCTTCGATCAGCGCGCGCGCCTGCACCGTGTCGGCGTGGGTCAGCGGGCCCCGTTCCTGCGCCATCATCCGGCACAACGTGCGGTCGGTAAGGGTGATGCGTTCAACGAGCGCGTCGGCGGAGGGCGGGACATGCGAGGGGGCAACACAACTCATGCGGTCATTCCATTGGCGATGAGCGCGACGCTAGCCGTGCATCGGCGTCATTGCTTTCCAGAATCGATCACTTCCCATCCAGCGTAGCGCCACGCCCTGCGTGGCTTCGCGGTGCGGGTCGAAGCGCCTCCACGCAGGGCGTGGCTCTAACGTCGGTCCAGAATCCGGACCACGACAGGCAGGGCTGTCGGTTTGGGTGCGGGTGTGGGAAAATGCGCGCGGCGGAGTCGGCCAGACAGTCGCGTCATCCCTTCGGGGGTGCCGAGGAAAGTCCGGGCTCCACAGGGCAAGGTGCCAGGTAACGCCTGGGCGGCGCGAGCCGACGGAAAGTGCAACAGAAAGATACCGCCTACGTTCTCCTCGGAGAGCCGGTAAGGGTGAAATGGTGCGGTAAGAGCGCACCGCGAGTCTGGTAACAGACCGGCACGGCAAACCCCACCTGGAGCAAGACCAAATAGGGACCTGTTGGCGTGGCCCGCGTCGGGTCCGGGTAGGTTGCTTGAGCGTCACGGTGACGTGGCGCCTAGAGGAATGACTGTCCACGACAGAACCCGGCTTATCGGCCGGCTCCGCCTCATTTCCCCTTTTCAAGGGGAAATGCGCCCAAGGTTTGCTGCGCAAACCTTGGGTCCCGTCGAAACACCCGAATCCCCGCGCCTGTCGGCGCGCCCCCTTTACCAAAGGGGGCTGTTCCACCCGATGCGCCCGGGTGACGTTCGATCAATCCTCCCATTCCTCGTCTTCCCACGCCGTGCGGTAGCGGGCTGTCGCAATCAGCTGCCTGCTGCGTTCGGCCCACAGCACCACGGTGGTGAAGTCCTCCACATCGATGTCCTCCGGCACGTCCAGCAGGAAACGGGAGCGCGGGCTGATCAGGCCGACGCGGCGCGCGCGAGGCTGGGCGCGCGCGAAGTCCTCAGCGCTGCCGATGCGGTCTGCGGTCAGGTACACCGTGACCGTGGGGCCGGCGGACGCGGGAACGTCCATCCGGCCCCGGAAGGCGATGCCGTCGTGGGTGATGCCCAGCGTGCCGTCCGCCCAGTACTGCGGATGCTCGCCCGGCTGGTCGCGGCGGAAGCGGGCGTGGTAGGTGGCGTCGGCCAGCGCGTCGGCGACCCGCGCCCCGGTGGCTGCGCCCGCCGTACAGTCGTCCGCGCAGCTCAACAGGCCAAGGCCCAGTCCGAGGCTCACGGCCAGCGAATGGGTCAACAGGGCACGTCGGCGGGAGGTGGGCATGCGGCGACTCTGCGGGTGGGCGCGCCAGTATCGGCAGCACGCGCCGTCGCAGGTGGGCCGGTTCTGGAACCGGGGCAAGCGCGACACGACCTGCAGTGCCTGGCGAGCAGGCCTCAGCCGCCGCTCAACGTCAGCAGGCCCTCGCCAATGCAGGTGCCTTCGGGGTCGAAACGGCGCTCGTGGATGAATCCCGCACCCGCCGCATCCAGCGCGATGATGGTGCTGGCCCGGGTGCCGTATTCGGCACTGCGGATGAAGGCGGACGACAACCAGCGTTCGCGCTCCAGGCCGATCCCGGTGTCCGGCAGCAGGGCATCATCGGCGCGCGTGGTGCTGGCCAGGGCCGCCCAGAGCGGTGCCAGGTCGTCGCGGCCGGCATCCAGCCAGGCCTGCAGGGCGGCATTGAGGATCCGGGTTTTGGGCCAGGGAGCATCCAGTGGCCCGTTGGACATGCCGTGCACGCCCGGAGAGAGCGCCTGCCGATGGAGGGGGTGATTGCCCAGGAACTGGCAGCTGCTGGTGT
>JAEWLO010000432.1 GCA_023457475.1 Pseudomonadota bacterium
CGGCCCGAAGGGTGCCCACCAGGACGGTGGGCATATCGTTGGCCGGCCCAAGGGGTCCCGCCCCAACTGCTGTACCACGCCGAACACGCCACTTCCTGGGACATCGAACCCGCTGACTCTCAGAATCATTGAATTCTGAAAGCGCGATCGCATTTGCCACTTGACACTTCACGCTCTGAAACCCGACAGGCGCGAAGTCACCCATGCAGATTATCAATTTCGAGACGGCGATCCTGGCGAACCGCCACAAGCGCGAGATTTCGGACAAAGCGATCAGCAGATTGACCGGTATCGCCAACCAGCAGTACCAGCTCGACCGCTGCATGGACGGCAATCCCGACACCGCCCCGATGCCGATCAGGGGCGGCTATGTGTTCCGTGGTCTGCGGGATGCCCTCGTGCAGCTGGAGACCGCCGGCAACCGAGCACTGGAAGCCAAGAGGGAGAACTCGCGAGCGTCGCTGTACTTCAAGGTTTTCCAGCTGCGCGAACAGGCAACAACAGCGATCAAGTCCTGGGAATTGAAACTGACTGACGCCCGCAGGAACGGCGACATGGCACTGGCACTGCGCGCGCGTGCCTGGCTGGACAACGGCGACACGCAGGCCATCGATCTGATCGAAGAAGCGTGCCGCCTTCCGAAGTGCGCCGATTCAACGCCCTGGCCCGCGCCACCTTCGGGATTCAACGCGCAGGCCCTCGCGCACATGAAGCCCTGACCCAGATGCCGTACTCGATGACCGCCCTGTGCCGCCAGGCCGCTGCAGCCGTGCATGCCCGGCTTCCGTCCCCTGCCGGCAACGGCAAGGGTCCTTCGCTGATTGAAAGGCTCGCTGCCGCAGGGCAACGCCCCCCGGTTCCGCGCAAGGTGTTCGACCAGATCAACGTCATCCGCAATGCCGCCCAGGGGCTGGATCCGCGGATGACCTCCGCCCACGTCGTCGATAGCACCGTCCTGTCGCACCAGCAGAGCGGCAGGCCTACCCTCACCGACCTCCAGAAGACACTGGACGCCGGCCAGCGCCAGCTTCACCGGATGCGCCCCGGCCGGATGCGCGACGCGTGCGCGGCCACGTTGGACCGTGCACGCGGCAATGCCCGGGTCGCCGAGGTCCGCTGGTCCTGTCACCTCACGCAGGCGCAGGCCGCCGGATCTGACGGCCAGGTCGCATTGGCGGCCACCGTGCTCGGCGGACAGCACCCGGCCGTACGACGCATGTGCGACGGCGACATGCCTGCAGCCCACGCACGAACGCTGGCGCAGCGCGTGCATTCGCAGGATCCGCCCTCCACCTGGTTCCAGACCGCACACCAGCTGTATCAATGCGGGCTCATGCACCGTTTTGGCGGCAATGCGCCTGCCGAGCTCAGGGCACGCAGGGACGGTGGCTTCGGCAACCTTGCGCTTGCCAGGGCCGACCTTGCACAGGCGGTGGCCTACGCCACCTGTCTGAGCGCGGGGCCGCGCCGTGAGATGGCGCTCGAGGTGCTGGGCGCGCTGAATGTCGCGATGGCCAACGCGACCGCGTACTGGCGCGGCGTGCTCAGGTCACCGGGGGCCGCTGTCGTTCTGGATCTCAAGGAACTGGCCTGCTCCTGGCTGGGCGAAGCCGATCCCACCGTGGCGGCCCATCGCGCACACCCCCGCCCCGTGCCCCAAACCCTGTCGGCCTGCGTTCCGCCGGGGGCGCAGGACTGGAAGGCGCTGGTGGCGGCCAGCACCGTGCACTTCGGCGAGGAACACACGCCCCCTGTTGCGTTCGAGTACTGCACGGAATTCACCAGCGGCCACGCTGACCGCAGCCAGGGTTGACCCGCGCGATCAGCCTGCATTGCCCCTGGACGGCCCGTCCCAACACCCACCTCACTACGGTAAGCCCCATCATGGATCCCATTCCCCCTGCCCTGCCCCGCACCAACCCGCGCCCACTCCTCCTCAACAAAACGATGTCGCTACCGGAGGCGTTCGGCTGCAAGGTCGACAATCACCGCGTCTCGCAGAAAACGCGCGTGCTTCTCAACGAGATTTTCCTCGCCTCCTTCAACGGCATCAAGAACCAGCCTGAATGTGCTGACTTCAAGGCGCAGATTGACGAGGTATTCGTGAGGCTGAAAACGATGGGCGACTGCCCTGCGAGGCGGGCACTGCTGACGATCGCAAACGATCATCTCCAGCGGGTCAACACGTGGAAGCCCACCGCCAGTCCCGCAGCCACGGTATCGCGACCTGCGAATGACGACACCTGCCACGCGGGCCCGCGCACACCGAACCCTGTGGGAGACGCGCTGCCGGCTGGCACCTACCTGTGGCCGTCCACGCCGAAGGTTCCGATCGTGGTCGGGAAGATGTCCCTTGCCGATGCCTTTTTCCTCAAGCTGGACCAGAAGACGGTATCCAATACGACGCTCGCGAAACTGGACACCCTCTTTGAAGCCACATTCGGGATTCCGCTGAGTCATGAGGATTGGATCGGGACGCAGCAGTTCGTTCGCCCGGAGAAGAATCCACGGTTCATGAATCTTCCCGCACTCGGCAAGGAGCTCGACAGGATCGAGTCGCGGGTCGCCCGGATGGCTGAGACGCCCGCCCGGAGCGGTCTACAGAAGCGACTGGTCATGTACAGAGACCACCTTGCTGCCGCCATCCAATGGTTCACCGCAAAGAGCGACCAGCTCACGCAGATTGGGCAGACCCTCGCGTCGGACGACGACGCACGGGTCTGCGTGGACGAAGAGCTGAGAGTTGCACGGCTTTGGCTGGGTCCGGCAGCGGCGGCACCGGTCAACTACGCGTCGAGCTCCGCCCTTCCCACCAAGCGGCCAACGTCCCAGATCCCAACCCCGAGGGAGACGGACGCACGCTCCCTGGCCCAGACACTTCGAACACTGCGTGAGGCGGAGCGTCTGTCCCACGATACCCTGGACCTCATCTGCAGGACGTTCCTGCGGACGTTCCAGTTCCCGGTCGATACCCTGGTGTTGGAGCGACCTCCGACCGACTTTTCGCTGCTGGAGCAGTACGATGACCAATACACACTGCTCGCAGCACGTGCCGCTCTACACAGTGCGTTCAACGAATGGAACGAGGGCGGCTACAAAGGGGATGTGCCTCATGCGATTCATGCAGGTCTTTCCATGCTCGACGCCCACCTGAAGGCAGCGGAGGATTACTGCGAACGGACGTACTGGGAGAACGTGCTGGTCGATGCCGACGGCGGTGCCCAACCCAGGATCGTCCTTCTCGCGGAGACATGGCTCGGCCGCAAGCCGACGATGCCGAACCCGCCGCTGGCCGAGGCCAGGAATCCGGCACTCGGACCCAACCCATACGATTCGGACAGCGAGTG
>JAEWLO010000433.1 GCA_023457475.1 Pseudomonadota bacterium
GCCGAGTACAGCAGCACGCCCGGCAATCCCATCTGCTCGGCGTGATCGATCGCCATGCCGGTGCCGACGATCACCTCGATTCCGTTGGCGCGCAGGTCGGCGATGCAGTCGCGCGCGTCCTCACGGGTGACGAAGCGGCGATGCTCGATGTCTAGTCCGAAGCTGTTCTGGAAGCTTCCGAAGGTCGGCACGTCGGTGGCGTGGGTCACCAGGCCGATCCGCGAAGCGATCCGGCGCGCGCGTGCCAGCGCCTCCATGAGGTCGAAGCCGTTGGCCTGGATCGGCACCAGCGGGACCTCCAGCCGGCTGCGCAGATAGGCCGCATTGGAGCCGCCGGCGATCACCACGTCGCAGTGCTCGCGGCGCAGTCGCTGCCCGATCACGTCCACGGCCTCCTCGAATCCCAGGTTGATCGGCACGATGCGCGCGCGGCGGTCGAACTCGGGGATCACATCGCCCAGCAGCCCGGTCAGCCGGGACACGCTGACCGTCCAGATCACGGGAAGGTGGCCAGGATCGGGGTCGGGCAGGCGGGGGCGAGGCATGGACATGGCAGACGTCTGTGTTGCAGTTCACTCATGTTACATCTGTTTCGGTGTTTCAATATGAAACACCGTCTCAAACCGGCGAGCTTAATGAAATCAATGCGTTGCAGGTTGGCACGGTCTTTGCGCCTCTGTCCTTGTCACCCCTGATGGACTGCCGAATGAGCTCCTCCGTTTCTTCCGCCGGCGCGCGCTTCCGCGCCGCCCTGGCCGCCGAATCGCCGCTGCAGGTGATCGGTGCGATCAATGCCAATCACGCGCTGCTGGCCCAGCGGGCCGGTTATCGCGCCATCTATCTGTCGGGCGGCGGCGTGGCCGCCGGTTCGCTCGGGCTGCCCGACCTGGGCATCAACACCCTGGAAGACGTGCTCATCGACGTGCGCCGCATCACCGATGTCTGCGACCTGCCGCTGATGGTGGACATCGACACCGGCTTTGGCCCAAGCGCGTTCAACATCGCCCGCACCGTGAAGTCGCTGATCAAGGCCGGCGCGGCTGCCTGCCATATCGAAGACCAGGTCGGAGCCAAGCGCTGCGGCCATCGCCCCGGCAAGGAAATCGTCTCGCAGGGGGAAATGGTCGACCGGGTGAAGGCGGCTGCGGACGCGAAGACCGACCCGGACTTCTTCCTGATCGCACGCACCGACGCCATCCAGGTGGACGGCGTGGACGCGGCCATCGAACGGGCCATCGCCTGCGTCGAAGCGGGTGCCGACGGCATCTTTGCCGAGGCCGCCTATGATCTGGAGACCTACCGCCGCTTTGTGGAGGCGGTGAAGGTGCCGGTGCTGGCCAACATCACCGAATTCGGCAAGACCCCC
This sequence comes from Pseudomonadota bacterium, assembly GCA_023457475.1. Taxonomy (GTDB): domain Bacteria; phylum Pseudomonadota; class Gammaproteobacteria; order Xanthomonadales; family Xanthomonadaceae; genus Stenotrophomonas. Next base: position 1,367 of record JAEWLO010000433.1, read on the forward strand.
CTGTTCAGCCGCGACGAACTGGCCTCGGCCGGCGTGGCGATCCAGCTGTTCCCGCTGTCCGCGTTCCGTGCCGCCAACAAGGCCGCCGAGAATGTGTATGAGACCATTCGTCGCGAAGGCCACCAGCGCAATGTGGTCGATGCCATGCAGACGCGCGAGGAACTCTACGACCGTATCGGCTACCACGCCTTCGAGCAGCAGCTCGACGCGCTGTTCGCCGCCAAGAAATAACATCGCACCACAGCATTCTGGAGGGATCATGAGCGAAGCAACCACCGCCCCCGGCTTCAAGCCGAAGAAGTCCGTCGCCCTGTCCGGTACTGCCGCCGGCAACACCGCGCTGTGCACCGTCGGCCGCAGCGGCAACGACCTGCATTACCGCGGTTACGACATCCTGGACCTGGCCACTACCAGCGAGTTCGAGGAAATCGCGCACCTGCTCGTGCACGGCAAGCTGCCGACCCGCGCCGAGCTGACCGCCTACAAGGCCAAGCTGAAGTCGCTGCGCGGCATTCCGGCCGCGGTCAAGGCCGCGCTGGAAGAGCTGCCGCCGTCCGCGCACCCGATGGACGTCATGCGTACCGGCGTATCCGTACTGGGCTGCGTGTCGCCGGAGAAGGACGACCACAACCACCCGGGCGCGCGCGATATCGCCGACAAGCTGATGGCCTGCCTGGGCTCGATGCTGCTGTACTGGTACCACTGGAGCCATAACGGTCGCGCCATTGACGTGGAAACCGACGACGACTCCATTGGTGGCCACTTCCTGCACCTGCTGCACGGCGACAAGCCGCAGGACTCCTGGGTGCGTGCCATGCACACCTCGTTGATCCTGTACGCCGAGCACGAGTTCAATGCGTCCACCTTCACCTGCCGCGTGATCGCCGGCACCGGCAGCGACATGTACAGCTGTATTGCCGGCGGCATCGGCGCGCTGCGCGGACCCAAGCACGGCGGGGCCAACGAAGTGGCCTTTGAAGTGCAGAAGCGCTACGACTCGCCCGACGACGCCGAGGCTGACATCAAGGCCCGCGTGGAGCGCAAGGAAGTGGTGATCGGCTTTGGCCACCCGGTGTATACCGTCAGCGACCCGCGCAACAAGGTCATCAAGGAGGTCGCCCGCGAACTGTCGGCCGAGCAGGGCAACCTGAAGATGTACGACATTGCCGAGCGCCTGGAAACGGTGATGTGGGACATCAAGAAGATGTTCCCCAACCTCGACTGGTTCAGTGCGGTCAGCTATCACATGATGGGCGTGCCGACCGCCATGTTCACCCCGCTGTTCGTCATCGCCCGTACCTCCGGCTGGAGTGCGCATGTCATCGAACAGCGCATCGACGGCAAGATCATCCGACCCAGCGCCAACTACACGGGGCCGGAAGACCAGGCGTTCGTTCCGATCGCCGAGCGCGCGTAACGTTGGACAGGGGCGGGTTGAGCCCGCCCCTTGCATGGTCCGTCAACGGCCGCCGGTAGCGCCGGCCGTTGGCCGGCCCACGCACTCCTCACCCCGGCCCGCCAATTCGCAGCTATCGCCAGCCATGAATACTGATTTCCGAAAAACCCTTCCCGGCACCTCGCTGGACTATTTCGATGCCCGCGCCGCGGTCGACGCGATCGCGCCGGGGGCCTATGCCACGCTGCCGTATGTCTCGCGCGTGCTGGCCGAAAACCTGGTGCGCCGCTGTGACCCGGGCACGTTGAGCGCCTCGCTGACGCAGCTCATCGAGCGCCGCCAGGACCTGGACTTCCCCTGGTTCCCGGCCCGTGTCGTCTGCCACGACATCCTCGGCCAGACCGCCCTCGTGGACCTCGCCGGCCTGCGCGATGCCATCGCCGACAAGGGCGGCGACCCCGCCAAGGTCAATCCGGTGGTGCCGGTGCAACTGATCGTCGACCATTCACTGGCCGTCGAATGCGGCGGCTACGACCCGCAGGCGTTCGAGAAGAACCGCGCCATTGAAGACCGTCGCAACGAAGACCGCTTCCACTTCATCGACTGGACCAAGCAGGCCTTCCAGAACGTGGACGTCATTCCGCCCGGCAACGGCATCATGCACCAGATCAATCTGGAGAAGATGTCGCCGGTGATCTACGTGCAGGACGGTGTGGCCTTCCCGGATACCTGCGTCGGCACCGACAGCCACACCCCGCACGTGGACGCGCTCGGCGTCATCGCGATCGGCGTAGGCGGTCTGGAAGCCGAGAACGTGATGCTGGGGCGTGCCTCGTGGATGCGTCTGCCGGACATTGTCGGCGTCGAGCTGACCGGCAAGCCGCAGCCCGGCATCACCGCCACCGACGTCGTGCTGGCCTTGACCGAATTCCTGCGCGCCGAACGCGTGGTCGGTGCCTGGCTGGAATTCTACGGTGAAGGCGCCGCCGCGCTCACCATCGGTGACCGCGCCACCATCTCCAACATGTGCCCGGAGTACGGGGCCACCGCCGCGATGTTCTACATCGACGGCCAGACCCTGGACTACCTGCGCCTGACCGGCCGTGAGGAAGCGCAGGTGGGTCTGGTGGAAACCTACGCGCGCACCGCCGGCCTGTGGGCCGACGACCTGTCCACCGCGCAGTACCCGCGCGTGCTGACCTTCGACCTCTCCAGCGTGGTGCGCAACATGGCGGGGCCGAGCAATCCGCACCGCCGCCTGCCGGTGAGCGAACTGGCCGCGCGTGGCATCGCCGACGCCGCCAAGCTGGCCTCGGGCAAGGCCGAGCAGGAGCAGGGCCTGATGCCCGATGGCGCGGTGATCATTGCCGCCATCACCAGCTGCACCAATACCTCCAATCCGCGCAACGTGATCGCCGCCGGCCTGCTGGCGCGCAATGCCAATGCACGTGGCCTGCTGCGCAAGCCGTGGGTGAAAACCTCGCTGGCGCCGGGCTCCAAGGCCGTGCAGTTGTATCTGGAAGCCTCCGGTCTCCTGCCGGACCTTGAGACGCTCGGTTTCGGCATCGTCGCCTTTGCCTGCACCACCTGCAATGGCATGAGTGGCGCACTCGATCCGGTCATCCAGCAGGAAATCATCGACCGTGACCTGTACGCCACGGCGGTGCTCTCGGGCAACCGGAATTTCGACGGCCGCATCCACCCGTATGCCAAGCAGGCCTTCCTGGCCTCGCCGCCGCTGGTCATCGCCTATGCCATCGCCGGCACCGTTCGCTTCGACATCGAGAAGGATGTGCTGGGCCTGGACGCGGAGGGCAACGAAGTACGCCTCATCGACATCTGGCCGACCGATGCCGAAATCGACGCGGTGGTGAAGGCATCGGTGAAGCCCGAGCAGTTCCGCAGCGTCTACAACCCCATGTTCAACATCCGCGTGGAGAACGGCGCTCCGGTCAGCCCGTTGTACGACTGGCGTCCGCAGAGCACGTACATCCGTCGCCCGCCCTACTGGGAAGGCGCGCTTGCCGGTGAGCGTACGTTGGCGGGCATGCGCGCGCTGGCGGTGCTGCCGGACAACATCACCACCGACCATCTCTCGCCGTCGAATGCCATCCTGGCCTCGAGTGCCGCGGGCGAGTACCTGACGAAAATGGGCCTGCCGGAGGAAGACTTCAATTCCTACGCCACCCATCGCGGCGACCACCTCACCGCCCAGCGCGCCACCTTTGCCAACCCCAAGCTCTTCAACGAGATGGTGCATGACGAAGACGGCAGCGTGAAGCAGGGGTCGCTGGCCCGGGTCGAGCCGGAAGGCCAGGTCATGCGCATGTGGGAGGCGATTGAAACCTACATGGAGCGCAAGCAGCCACTGATCATCATCGCCGGTGCCGACTATGGCCAGGGCAGCTCACGCGACTGGGCCGCCAAGGGCGTCCGCCTCGCAGGGGTGGAAGCCATCGTCGCCGAAGGCTTCGAGCGCATCCACCGCACCAACCTGATCGGCATGGGTGTGCTGCCGCTGGAGTTCAAGCCGGGCACCACCCGCTTGACCGTCGGCATCGACGGCACCGAAACCTTCGACGTGATCGGCGAACGTACCCCGCGTGCCGACCTCACCCTGGTCATTCATCGCCGCGATGGCACCGAGGTGCGGGTGCCGGTCACCTGCCGCCTGGACAGCGACGAGGAAGTGGCCATCTATGAGGCCGGCGGCGTGCTGCAGCGGTTCGCACAGGACTTCCTGGAATCGTCCCAGGCGGCATGATGCTTTTCGACGGCCCGGAAACGGGCCGTCCTTCCACAGGATAGACTGATGGCATTCCTCCCCCAGCTCCGCATCCCCGCCACCTACATGCGGGGTGGCACCAGCAAAGGCGTGTTTTTCCGCCTGCAGGACCTGCCCGAGGCAGCCCAGGTACCGGGCCCTGCGCGTGACGCCCTGCTGATGCGCGTGATCGGGTCGCCCGACCCTTACGGCAAGCACACCGACGGCATGGGCGGTGCCACCTCCAGCACCAGCAAGTGCGTGATCATCGCCGAAGCTTCGGTGCCGGAGCATGACGTGGACTATCTCTACGGCCAGGTGGCCATTGAAACCGCCTTCGTCGACTGGAGCGGCAACTGCGGCAACCTGAGCACGGCCGTCGGTCCGTTCGCGATCAGCAACGGCTTCATCGACCCGGCGCGTATTCCTCACAACGGCATCTGCACGGTACGCATCTGGCAGGCCAACATCGGCAAGACCATCCTCGCCCACGTCCCGATCGTGGACGGGCAGGTACAGGAAGACGGCGACTTCGAGCTGGACGGCGTGACCTTTCCGGCCGCCGAGATCCCGCTGGAGTTCATCGACCCGTCCGACGACGCCGACGGCGGGGCCATGTTCCCCACCGGCAACCTGACCGACACGCTGGACGTGCCGGGCGTGGGAAGCTTCACGGTGACCCTGATCACCGCCGGCATTCCCACCATCTTCCTCAACGCGGCGGACCTGGGCTACACCGGTACCGAACTGCAGCCGGCGATCAACGAAGACAAAGCCGCGCTGGCGCGGTTCGAGGCGATCCGCGCGCACGGGGCGGTGCGCATGGGCCTGATCGACAGCATCGAGCAGGCGGCCACCCGCCAGCACACGCCCAAGGTGGCCTTCGTCGCCCCCGCGCAGGACTACGTCTCCTCCAGCGGCAAGCAGATTCCGGCCACGGCCATCGACCTGCACGCCCGCGCGCTGTCGATGGGCAAACTGCACCACGCCATGATGGGCACGGCGGCCGTGGCCATCGGCACCGCAGCGGCCATCCCGGGCACCCTGGTCAATCTGGCCGGCGGCGGCGGTGAGCGCGAGGCGGTCACCTTTGGCCATCCGTCCGGCACGTTGCGGGTCGGGGCCCAGGCGGCCCAGGTGGACGGGCAGTGGGTCGTCACCAAGGCGATCATGAGCCGCAGCGCCCGCGTATTGATGGAAGGGACCGTGCGGGTGCCGGCGGGAACGTTGGGGTAATCCGGTCGAAACCGACGTAGAGCCACGCCCTGCGTGGCTTCGCGGACTGACCCCAACCGACCTCATCGACCGCACGTATACTCCCTGCATCGTTCAAGGAGTGACGGCATGGCAACGCACGGTCGGGTCGGGCAGGGCAGCTGGAAGGGAATCGTGGCACTGGCGCTGGCCGCCGGACTGGCTCTGGGCATCGGCGGCTGCAAGCGCAACGACAGCGGGCAGCTGCCCAGCGCGAGCGGCGAGGCGATCACCGCCAAGGCCGAAGCCGTCACCGACTTCACCCTGGTCCGGGCCTTCCCCGACCAGAAGGGCGACGGCCTGTCGCTGGCGCTGGAGTTCTCGCGCCCGCTGGTCGGCACCCAGGACTTCGACACGCTGGTCCGCTTCGCCGAGAAGGTGGGCACCGAGGACAGCAGCTGGACCCTTTCCGACGACGGCCTGACCCTGCGCTACCCGTTCGTCGAGGCAGCCAAGGACTACACGCTGATCGTCTCGCCCGACCTGCTGGCCGCCGACGGCAGCCGCATCGGCAAGGAACTGCGGCAGAAGGTCTTCACCGGCGAACTCAAGCCCGTGGCCGGCTTCGCCTCCCAGGGCAGCGTGCTGCCGGCGCGGGACAGTCGGGGACTGCCGGTGGTCTCGGTCAACGTCGGCGAGGTGGACGTCGAGTTCCTGCGCGTCCGGGAAAAGCAGCTGCCGAGCTTCTTCAGCCAGTACCAGCGCGGCGGTCGTCGCGGCAGCTGGGAACTGGACAGCGAGTACGGCGACCGCACCCCGATGTCTCAGCTCGCCGAGCCGGTCTACGTCAACCGGTTCATCCTCGGCGGCAAACAGAACGAACGCGTGTTGACCTACCTGCCCACCCAGGACATCAAGGAGCTGCAGGAGCCCGGTCTGTATTTCGCGGTCATGAAGCGCACCGGTTCGTTCGACAGTGAGTTCGACACCGCGTTCTTCACCGTCAGCGACATCGGCCTGCATACCCGCGCCTACAAAGATACCCTGTTCGTCCACACCGCCTCGCTGCAGAGCGGCGCGTCGCTCAAGCGCGTGGACCTGCGCATCCTCGATGCCAAGGGCGAGGTCGTGCTCAAGGGCAGTACCGACGCCAACGGCAACGCGCTGCTCAAGTACACCCTGGACGCGGGGCATGTGCTGGTCGCCAGCAGCGGCGCGGACACCACCCTGCTGCCGTTCAACCAGCCGGCGCTGGACCTGAGCGAGTTCGCCGTGGCCGGTCGCGACAACGCCTGGTTCGACGTGTTCGCCTGGTCGGGGCGAGCCCTGTATCGCCCCGGCGAAACCGTGCGCATCTCCGCGCTGCTGCGCGACAACGACGGCAAGCCGGTGAAGCCCCAGCCGGTGTACCTGCGCCTGAAGCAGCCCGACGGCAAGGTGTTCCGCGAAACCCGCGTGACCCCCGGCGAACAGGGCTACCTTCAGTTCGAACAGACCATTCCGGTGGAGGCACCCACCGGTCGCTGGCAGGTTGAGTTCCGCAGCAGCCCGGCCAGCAAGGAGACCATCCAGGGCATGACCCTGCGCATCGAGGAGTTCCTGCCCGAGCGCATGAAGCTGGACCTGGACAGCGCGCAGGCCACCCTCAAGCCCGGTGAGCCGCTCAAGGTGAAGGCGACCGCCGCGTACCTGTACGGCGCGCCGGCCGACGGCAACCGCTTCACCGCGCGTCTGGCCGTAGCCGCCGAACAAGCGGCGGTGGAGTCGCTGCCCGGGTACTTCTTTGGCGACCCCACCATGGAACTGCCGCGCGAAGCGCGCGATGTCATCGATACCGAGTTCCCCGCCAACGGCACCCTGAGCCAGGACGTGGACCTGCCGGCCGAGGTCAAGGCGACCGGGCCGGTGGCCGTGGTGCTGGCGGGCAGCGTGTATGAAACCGGTGGACGCACCGTCAACCGCAGCCTCAAGCGGGTGATGTGGCCCGCGCCCGTGCTGGTGGGCGTGCGCCCGCTGTTCGACCCCAAGGACGGGGCGGACGCCAACAGCAACGCCCGCTTCGAGCTGATGCGCGTGGATGCCGGCGGCAAGCCGCATCCGGCCAAGGGGCTGAAGGTCACCCTGGTGCGTGAGCTGCGCGACTACCACTGGACCTATAACGAGAACCGCTGGGACTACGACTTCACCCGCCGCTTCGAGAACAAGGAAACCCGGACCATCGACGCCGGCACGGCGGCGGTGGGCATTGACCTGCCGGTGGAGTGGGGCGAGTACCGGCTGGATGTGTTCGACCCGGCGACCGGCCTGACCAGTCGCTATCCGTTCCACGCCGGCTGGAGCTGGAACGACGACAACCGGGGACTGGACGCCCGCCCGGACAAGATCAAGCTCAGCCTGGACAAGACCGGCTACAAGGCGGGCGATACCGTCCGTGTCACGGTCACCCCGCCGCATGCCGGCAAGGGCGTGATCATGGTCGAAAGCGACAAGATGCTCTACGTGCAGGACATCGACGCCAAGCCGGGCAGCACCTTCGACATTCCGGTCACCGCCGACTGGGAGCGCCACGACGTCTACATCACCGCCCTGGTGTTCCGCGGTGGCAGCGCGCCCAGCAAGATCACCCCGGCGCG
>JAEWLO010000434.1 GCA_023457475.1 Pseudomonadota bacterium
CGGGGCGGGGCCCGCGACCAGGGGCCAGGCCTGGCCGAGGAGGAGCTGGAAGCCGTGTTCGACCCCTTCGTGCGGCTGGAGACCTCGCGCTCGCGCGACACCGGCGGGGCCGGTCTGGGGCTGACCATCGCGCGCGCACTGGCCGAAAAGGACGGGGCGCGCCTGACGCTGCGCAACCATCCGGAGGGGGGGCTGGAGGCGGTGGTGCATTGGGCCGCGCCGGGCTGGGTACCGGCGCAACGCCCCGGCTGAGGATTGTCGAGGCAAATCGGTTCGGATTTGCCTACTATTGGCACTCCCACGCCAGCGTCCGCTGCATGAGTGCGCCTTTTCCTTCCGGCTGCCCGCTCCGCGTGCCGTGCTCGTTCCCCCTGCCGCCGAGCGTTGGCGGATGAGGGGTGGCGGGCGTGGTACCCGGTGGCGGCCGGTACAACCTGAACCTCTGCGGCAGCGCCTGATCTCGGCGCTGCTGTGGCTGTGCCTGCTTGTCGGCATGCCGGTGCCGGGGGTGGCGCAGGACGGACCCCCACCGCTTCGCGACTACGCCATCGATGTGTGGACTTCGCGCAACGGGCTGCCGCACAACTCGCTGCGCGACATCGCGCAGACGCCTGAAGGTCACCTCTGGTTCGCCACCTGGGAAGGCCTGGTGCGTTACAACGGCCTGGATTTCACCGTGTTCGACCGCAGCACGCGCCCCGGACTGCGCGACAACGGGGTGGGGGCGCTCTATGTGGACCGCACCGGTGGGCTCTGGATCAGCGACTCGCGCGGCAACGTGACCCGGCGCGGCACGGATGGCCGCTGGCAGGTGTTCGAACGCCGCGCGCCGGCCCCGCAGGTGCTGATCCAGGCCATGCAGATGGACAGCCACGGCAAGCTGTGGCTGCTCTACGAAGGCAACGGCATCGGCACGCTGTCGCCGGACGGCCATCTGGAGTACACGGCACCGCCGCCCGGCGTGCCGATGGCCCTGAGCTTCACCAAACTGGTCGTGGATGCGCAGGACCGGGTCTGGGTCGGCACGCTCGACGGCCTGGTGGTGTGCGGCACCGACGGGGTGCTGCGGCGTGCACCGGAAAGCTTTGGCCTGGGCCGCGGCCTGGTGTGGCCCTACCGGGCCCCCGACGGGGTGCTGTGGATCGTGGCCGGCGACCGCATCTATCGCATGCAGGATGGCGTGCCGGAGCTGCAGCATCGCCTGACGGGGATCCAGCACATCACGGCCATGCTGCAGGACCGCCATGGCGACCTCTGGCTGGGCACCGAGAATCAGGGCCTCGTGCGACTTTCCCGGCATGGCATGGAGCGTCTGCCCACGGGCCTGTCGTTGCCCGGCGGACGCGTGGTCAGCCTGCGCGAAGACGCGGAAGGCAGCATCTGGGTGGGTGCAAACGGCGGGCTGTACCGTCTGCGCGAAACCCTGTTCAGCAGCTTCACCGAGCGCGACGGGCTCAGCGGCGACTACGTGCGCACCGTGCTGGAAGACCGCCAGCGCCAGCTCTGGGTGGGCAGTGCGAGTGGACTGGACCGGCGCGATGCGCAGGGCACGTTCCACCCCGTCGCCCTGCGCAACAGCGGCGGCAAGCCGCCGTCCGTGCTGAGTCTGGCCCAGGGACGTTCGGATGAACTCTGGGTGGGCACGTTCGGCGATGGCATCTTCCAACTCGACGCCCAGGGAAATACGGTCCGCCGCTTCAGTGAGGCCGAGGGCGTACCGGGCGGCAACATCCGCGCCATCAGCGTGGATCGCAGCGGCGGTGTGTGGGCCGGTACCCAGAAGGGCGTTGCGCGGATCGAGAACGGCCGTGTCTCGGTGCCCACCGTGCCCGGCATGCCGACCGGCCTGATCACCGCGCTGGCGCACGACGGAGAGGGCGATCTATGGATCGGCACCATCGAGGGCGTGCGCGTCCTGCGCGGCGACCATGTTCAGTCCCTCGACCTGAGCGCGCTCGGGGGCGGACGAAGCGTGTTCGGGTTCCAGCAGATCGGCGACGCCATGTGGATCAGCACAGACCGCGGGCTGTACCGGTACCAGGACGACCGCCTTTCGCGCGTGGGCCTGGAGCAGGGGATGCCGGTGGACACCGTGTTCCAGCTGGTGCCGGACCGCGTGGGCAACGTCTGGATCAGCAGCAACCGCGGTGTCCTCCGCACCGACATGGCCATGCTCAACGACGTCGCCGACGGACGCACGCACCGCGTGGAGGTGGAGCATTACAACGAGATCGACGGCATGGCCAATTCGCAGGCCAACGGCAGTTCCGGCCCGTCGGCGATCCTGCGCCAGGACGGCACGTTCTGGGTGGTGACCGCCGGGGGCCTGAGCACTGTCGATCCGCTGCGCCTGCAGCGCTTCCGTGAGCGTCTCGCGCCTCCGGCCGTGATCGAGCAGGTGATGGTCGACGGTGTTCCGCTGCACTGGCAGGGCGGTGCCCCAAACACATTGCCGGGCGGTGGCCGCCTGAGCATCAGCTATGTCGGCCTGAGCTACCTCATGTCCGAGCGCATCCGGTACCGTACACGGCTCGACGGGCTGGACAGCGGCTGGATCGAACGCGGCCAGCAGCGCAGCGTGGAATTCATCGGCCTGCCGCCGGGCGACTACACCCTGCATGTGTCCGCTGCGCACCCGGGCGGTACCTGGAGCGGCAGCGAGGCTGTCTGGTCGTTCACCGTGGAGCCGTTCCTGTGGCAGCGCCGCAGCGTACAGATCATCGTCGGCCTGCTGTTGCTGGCCGCGCTCATCGCCCTCTACCGCTTCCTGATCGACCGGTACAAGGCCAGCAACCTGCGCCTGGCCCGCAAGGTCGACGAAGCCACCCGCGATCTGCAGGCGCAGACCGCCAGCCTGCAGGCGTTGAATGAAGAAAAAACCCAGCTGGCCGACCGCCTGAAGCTGCAGTCCGAGCAGTACGAGCGTCAGGCGCGCGAGGATGCGCTGACCGGCCTGCCCAACCGCCGTGCTTTCGACGAAACCCTGGCGCGCGACTTCGCGCGTTCCCAGCGCAGCGGTCATCCGCTGTGCCTGGTGGTGCTGGACATCGACCACTTCAAGGAAGTGAACGATCAGCACAGCCACAGCGTCGGCGACGTGGTGCTGGTCGAAGTGGCGCGCCTGATTGCCTCGGCCTGCCGCGATTCGGACATGCCTGCACGTACCGGCGGCGAAGAATTCACCCTGCTGCTCAACGATACCCGCCTTGCTGAAGCCGCGCAGGTCTGCGCGCGCCTGCGCGGACTGTTCCATGACCACCCGGACTGGGCCGGCATTCCGGGCCTGAAGGTCACCTTCAGCGCCGGCCTGGTGGAGCTGGAGGCGGGCGATCGCACGCCGATGCTGCTTTACCAGCGCGCGGACCGGGCCCTGTATCGCGCCAAGGACGAAGGCCGCGACCGCATGAGCGTCGGTTGATGCGAAAGCGCGATGACACGCATGGCGTGTCCGCTTGTTGCCTTACGGCCGTGGCCAGGCGTTCGCGATCGTGCAGAACAGCTTCGCGGTCTGCTCGGTGTCGTACACCGCGCTGTGTGCCTCGTTCGCGTCCCAGCCCAGCCCGGCGGCGGCGGCGGCACGTGCCAGCACTGTCTGGCCGTAAGCGATACCCGCCAGTGTCACCGTATCGAACACGCTGAACGGGTGGAACGGATTGCGCTTGTGACCCACGCGGTTCACCGCGGCGTTCACGAAGCCCAGGTCGAAGTGGGCGTTGTGCCCGACCAGGATCGCGCGCTGGCAGCCGTACTTCTTCATTGCCGCGCGCACCGGATTGAACACATGGTCCAGCGCATCGCGCTCGCTTTTGGCCAGCCGGAACGGGTGGTCGAGGATGATGCCGGTGACTTCCAGCGACTTCGGGTCGATCTCCAGCCCTTCCGCCGGCACCACGTGGGCGCTGGCGGTCTGGCCGGGATACAGCACACCCTCGTCGTCCATCTCGATCGGCACCGCCGCGATTTCCAGCAATGCGTGGCGGCTGCTGTCGAAGCCGCCGGTTTCCACGTCCACCACCACAGGCAGGAAGCCCCGGAAGCGGGTGGCCATCATGCGCTGGCCGGCAGATGGCACGGCTGCGGCATCCACCGGGGTGGCGGAGGTAGGGGGGAGGGGTACGGTCA
>JAEWLO010000435.1 GCA_023457475.1 Pseudomonadota bacterium
TCACCCCCGGCCGCCCGGGGCGGCCGTCTTCATTTGCGCCGGTGCTGTAACCGGTTACGCATCGGGTTGCCTCGTAATGCGCACCGCGACGGGCGACAATACCGCCCCCGATCGTTTTGGCAGCCCCTCCATGTCCCGTACGTCGCTGACCCGTTACCTGATTGAAGAGCAGCATGCCGGCCGCATCAACGCCGACCTGCGCCAGCTGATTGCGGTGGTGGGCCGCGCGTGTACCCACATCTCCATCGCGGTGAGCAAGGGTGCGCTCGGTGGCGTGCTGGGCGACGCGGGTACCGGCAACGTGCAGGGCGAGGCGCAGAAGAAGCTCGACGTGATCAGCAACGAGATCCTGCTGGAAGCCAATGCCTGGGGTGGCCATCTTGCCGCCTGCGCCTCGGAAGAGATGGACCACTGCCAGCCGGTGCCGGACACCTATCCGCGTGGCGACTTCCTGCTGCTGTTCGATCCCCTCGATGGCAGCTCCAACATCGACGTGAACGTGTCCGTCGGCACCATCTTCTCGGTGCTGCGCAGCCCCAAGGGCGTGGAGCAGCCGACCGACGAGAGCTTCCTGCAGCCGGGCACCGCGCAGATTGCCGCCGGCTACTGCATCTACGGGCCCAGCACCCAGATGGTGCTCACCACGGGGCACGGCACGCACGCCTTCACCCTGGACCGGGAGACCGGCGAGTTCGTGCTGACCACGCGCGACATGCGGATTCCGGAAGACACCCAGGAATTCGCGATCAACATGTCGAACCAGCGCCACTGGGAAGCGCCGATGCAGGGTTACGTGCAGGACCTGCTGTCCGGCAAGGAAGGTCCGCGCGGCAAGAACTTCAACATGCGCTGGATCGCCAGCATGGTGGCCGACGTGCACCGCATCCTGACCCGCGGTGGCATCTTCATCTACCCGTGGGACAAGAAGGACCCGGGCAAGGCCGGCAAGCTGCGCCTGATGTACGAAGCCAACCCGATGGGCCTGCTGGTGGAACAGGCAGGGGGGGCGGCAACCACGGGACGCGAGCGCATCCTCGACATCCAGCCGGACCAGCTGCACCAGCGCGTGCCGGTGTTCCTGGGATCGCGCAATGAAGTGGCCGAAGCCACGCGCTACCACCGCGAGCATGACGCAGGGTAACGTGCAGGGACACGCCATGCGTGTCCCTGGGAACCCGTCCCGCGCCTATGGCAAAGACGTGACATCGCCGGATACACCCGGCACCATCGATGTCAGACGTTCACGGACCACGCCATGACAGCCGACCCGCAGTTGGACTTCATCGAAGTAATCCACAACGCCGTCCCCGCGGAGGTCTGCGCCGCCATCCAGGCCAGAATGCGCGCCAGCGCACAGTTGCGGCCCGGTGAAGTCGGCAGCGGTGTGTTCCCGGAACTCAAGCACAGCAAGGACCTGCGCATCAGCGGCGTTCCGGAATGGCGTGACGTCGACATCCAGCTGCAACAAGCCGTATTCAGGGGTGTATTGAGTTATCTACGCCGTTATCCACAGGCGCTGATCTCGCCGCTGATGTTGCAGATCCAGGACAACGATGGAAATCCGCGGCGGCTGTCCGCCGAGGATTTTCAGGGAATGAACGACAACGCCTTGTCCGAACTGGCCCGTACCTGCCTCAGGCCGGGTGCCATCAATCTGCAATGGTACGCCGCAGGCGAAGGCGGATACCCCTACTGGCACTGCGAGCTGTACCCCCGCGACCCGGCAGGTGAAACCCTGCACCGCCATCTGCTGTGGACGCTGTACCTCAACGACGACTTCGGCGCCGGTGAAACCGAGTTTCTGTTCCAGCAGCGCAAGGTGCGGCCGCGCACCGGCAGCCTGCTGATCGCCCCGACGGCATTCACGCACACCCACCGGGGAAATCGCCCGGAGGGCGGCGACAAGTTCATCGCCACCAGTTGGATTCTGTTCCAGAGCGCGGAGCGGTTGTACGGGGGCGGCTGATGGGTGGAGGCGGCACCCGCCCGTGCGCGCAGCGGGGCGGCATTTGAAGGCGAATGCGTCAGCGTGGGTTCTCGTCCGCGATGGTACGCAAACGCAGGGCCTGCCTTCAGTTTCTCTTCTTCGTGGGCCCTCCGTGCAGCGTTCGATGAAGACCGCAGGCGAAAAGGTGACCAGAATCGGCCATGCCCCATGTCGGGAATACACCCGCCGCCTGGTGATGTGTGGCCTTGTGCGCTCCCGACTCCCATCGTCCTGGAGTGCATACCATGCAGAAGAAGAAGCAGCAGACCGGTGCCACGGCCAAGAAGGCCGTCAAGTCAGACACGCCCCGGTATCGTTCCCGCCGCCCCCACAACGTGCGCGCCCTTCCGCAGATCACCTCAAGTGATCGCGACAACTACGGCCCGATTCCCTTCATGACGTTGAGCGGCGCGTGGATGCGCAAGCTGGGTTTCGACGTGGGCGACCAGGTCAAGATCGAAGGGACGCGCAACGTGATCACCATCTCGCTGGTGTGGCCGTATCCGCCGGCGGAGGCGGACGCGCCGGAAGCGGCGACGGAGCCGGAGGTGCATTACGCCCGCATCCATCCTCGCTGATCAGGGACTGCTGATCACCTCGGTAGCGCCGGCCGTTGGCCGGCCCTTACGACAATGGCAGCTGTCTCATTCCTTGGCCGGTGATGCGTCATCAAGGTCCTTGCCGAACCAGATCTCGTCCAGGCTTTCGTCCATTTTCGTATGGGGCGCAACTTTATCGGAGTCACTAAGCGCCAGAGGCGGATCGCCGTTGTCCATGCTCTCGCGCATGCTATTGAGTCGAAGCAGGCAATACCCGCTGTACATGTTGTCCGGCCATGTGTCTGGATGACCAAACCTCTCAAGTACCGAAGCATGTGCTTGTTTCGCCGCCGTCCAGAATGCCTGGCGCTCGCCTTCGCTTCGGTGTCGCATATCGAAGTCGACGAACGGTGCCCCACGCAGGCTCTTGTCCTCCAACCAGCGGCGCAGTTGCGCGTGCGTATCGGGCATCTGATCGGCAATCAGAGACAACATGGCCGCCATGCCAAGTGTGGATCCCCTCAGGACCCGTCCGTCTTCGAGATAGAAGATCGCTGCCATCGCGGGTCATCCGGGTAGGTTCAGACACGGCGGTAGTCTGCACGATCAGGAGGCGTCAGAACAACGACCCCTGCGGCGATTCAGCTCTCGGCGGCAACGGCCGCACGAACTTCCCGCAATCCAGCTTTGGCCAGTGGCTGTGCTGCCCATCGAACCCCAGCCGCTTGCGCGCAAGTTTGAAACGGTTAGACAGCAGGTCTGCATACACGCCTTCGCCGCGCATGCGGGTGCCGAATTCACTGGTGTAGTCCTTGCCCCCACGCAGCTGGTTGATGGTGCTCATCACATGGGCGGCGCGGTCCGGATGGTGGGTATCCAGCCAGTCGCGGAACAAGGGAGCCACTTCCAGCGGGAGGCGCAGCAGCACGTAGCCGGCGCTGCTGGCACCGGCGTCGCGGGACGCCTCGAGTACGGCTTCCAGTTCGGAATCGTTGATCCAGGGAATTACCGGGGCCACCATCACACCGACGGGTATGCCGGCGTCGTGCAGGCGGCGCATGGCGCGCAGCCGTGCGTGAGGCGCGGAGGCACGTGGCTCCAGCTTGGCCGACAGATGCGGGTCGAGCGAGGTGACAGAGAAGTGCACGCTCACCAGCTTCTGTTCTGCGAGCGGTGCGAGCAGATCGATATCGCGTTCGACCAATGCGTTCTTGGTGATGAGCGAGAACGGGTGCTGGGTTTCCAGCATCACTTCGATGAGCTGGCGGGTGAGCTTGAGCTTGCGTTCGATGGGCTGGTAGGCGTCGGTGTTGATGCCCAGCGCGATCGGCTGCGGCACATAGCCGGGGCGCGAGAGTTCCCTGCGCAGCAGCTGCGGGGCGTTGGTCTTGGCGAAGAGCTTGGTTTCGAAATCGAGACCGGGAGAGAGATTGAGGTAGGCATGGGACGGACGGGCGAAACAGTACGAGCAGCCGTGTTCGCAGCCACGGTACGGATTCACCGATTGGCTGAAGCCAACGTCCGGGGATTTGTTGCGGCTGATGATGCTGCGCGCGGTTTCTGCGCGGACTTCGGTCTTGAGGCGGGGTGCGGCGAATTCCTCGCTTTCCTCGTTGCTCCAACCGTCGTCCACGGCTTCGCTGACGGTGGCTTCGAAGCGGCCGGCGAGGTGGGTGGTGGAGCCACGGCCCTTGATTGCGATTCCCATGGTCAGAGCGTAGCCATGGGGGGTCTCAGGGGTTGAGACCTGGGCGTTTGAGGGGTGGGGCAGGCGATGGTGCGCATGGTTAGTAGTATTACTAACCACAGGGTGGATGGGAAGCGAAACCTCCGTGAATAGGGGGTTTGGGGGAATTCCGGTGATGGAATTCCCCAGGGTTATCCACAGGTGTGCGAGGGCCGGCCAACGGCCGGCGCTACCGGGTCCCCATCGTGGTCTCAGAGCAACCCGAGGTAGCCCTTCACCGTGGCATCCAACCCCTCATACAGCGCCTCGCTGATCAAGGCATGCCCGATGCTGACCTCCAGCACCTCCGGCACCGCCTGCAGGAAGTCGCGGAGGTTGTCCTGCGACAGGTCGTGCCCGGCATTGACGCCCAGCCCGGCGGCCTGCGCACGGCGGGCGGCGTCGGCGAAGAGGGCGAGCATCCCGGTGGCGTCGCCTGCCGCATGCGCTTCGGCGTAGGGACCGGTGTACAGCTCGATACGGTCGGCCCCGATCTCGGCCGCCTGGGCGATATCCGCGTTGCCGGCATCCACGAACAGGCTGACGCGACAGCCATAGGACTTGAGTTCGGCGATCAGCGGGCGCAGGCGCTCGGCGTCGCGGCCAAAATCGAAGCCGTGGTCCGAGGTGAGCTGGCCGTCGCTGTCGGGGACCAGCGTAGCCTGGGCCGGGCGGATCAGCGCGCACAGGGGCAGCAGGCCGGGATAGCCCTCGCGGGGCGGCGCGAATGGGTTGCCTTCGATGTTGAACTCAACACCACGCGCGGTAGTCAGTGCGCTCAGGGCGACCACGTCCTCGGCATGGATATGCCTCCGGTCGGGACGCGGGTGCACGGTGATGCCGTGGGCACCGGCGTCCAGGCAGGCGGTGGCTGCCTGCACGACATCCGGATCTGTGCCGCCCCGCGAATTGCGCAGGACGGCGATCTTGTTCACGTTGACGCTGAGCTGGGTCATGGATCTTCGGGAAAGTCGTTGGAGCGTTCCTGCGTGGCAGTGCGGCGGGCCTGGGCCTGCTCGCGGAGCCGGCGCAGTTCGGCCGGGTCGATCATCGTGGGTACCGTAGTCTGACTGTCACCGAAGGTGGCAACGTAGCGACCGCGGATCCAGGCGAGCAGGAACAGCAGGGCACCGCCCAGCCACAGCAGCATCATGCTGGTGGACGGCGTCTTGATGGCGAAGGCGAAGCAGCCGAGCGAAAGCAGCAGGAACAGCCAGTACATTGTCATTCTCCCCGTTGACCCGCGCAGTGTAGCGCCGGGGCGGGCCGGGGTTCCACGTGGCTCTACAGCAGGGGTGAGGCCAGCCGGGCGAACGCTTCCGGAACCCGGTGCAACCACAGGGAACGCTTCCGTTCGAAGCGGACCTCGGTCGCGGCAGCGAACTCGTCCTCGATCAGCGTGGCCAGCGCGTCCACCGTCGGCGCGTGGCTGATCATCATCGACAGCTCGAAGTTGAGCCGGAAGCTGCGGTGATCGAAGTTGGCGCTGCCGACGATGCTCACGTCGTGATCGGCAATGAACGCTTTGGTATGCAGCATGCGGGGGCCGTACTCGTAGATCTTCACCCCGGCCTGCAGCAGCTCGTCGAAGTATGAGCGCGCCGCCTGGGTGACGAACCACGAATCGCTCATCTTCGGCACCAGCAGGCGGACGTCCAGGCCTCCCAGTGCAGCGGAGGTGAGGGCCATGCGCGCAGCCTCGCCCGGGACGAAGTACGGGGTCACCATCCAGACCCGCTCGCGAGCCTCATGAATCGCCGCCACGTGCAGGCGGTGGATGGCTTCCCACGCCGAGTCAGGACCGCTCACGAGCACCTGCGCGTCGATCGCGCCGTCCTTGCGGCTGGGCATGTCGTGCGGCCACATCTGTGCAATCTGGAAGCGCTCCGGTGCCTGGCCGGTGGCGTAGATCCAGTCTTCGATGAAAACGAGCTGCAGGGTACGCACGATGTGACCACGCAGGCGCATGTGCAGGTCGCGGTAGGCATCGGAACGACGGCTTTCGTCTTCCTCGTCGGTGATGTTGATCCCACCGGTGAAGGCCGTGCGGCCGTCGATCACCACCAGCTTGCGGTGGGTACGCATGTTCAGCCACGGCCGCTTGAACGGCTTGAGCAGCTGCCGCGGGTGGAACCAGGCAACTTCACCGCCCGCGTCCATCAGTGGCTTCAGGAATGCCTTCCGGATCGACGACGAGCCCACCGCATCAAGCAGAAGGCGTACACGCACACCGGCCTTCGCCCGTTCCACCAGGGCATCGCGGAGCGCGGTGCCCGCATGGTCGGGGTTGAAGATGTAGTACTCCACGTGCAGGTGATCGGTGGCTTCCGCCACGGCCTCCAGCAACGCGCGGTAGGTGGCGGCACCGTCCACCAGCCATTCCACCTCGGTGGCGGAGCTGGGGGCCAGGCCGGTGGTCGCCTGGGCGATCTTGGCCAGCTCGGTGCAGTCCGCGTCGGGCGGGCACACGCTGCTGTAATGCTCCATGCCCGAGCGGGCGCGACCCCGGCGAAGGCGCTGCCGCTTTACCTTCTGCGGCCCCAGCACGTAGTAGATGATCAGACCGAGGTAGGGCAGGGCGGCCAGCGAAAGGATCCAGCTGAGCGTGGCCACCGGCTCGCGCTTCTGCAGCATGATCCAGCCGATCAACCACAGCAGGTAGACCACGTACGCGGCCAGCAGCAGCGGGCGCAGATGGGGAACGGCGTCAAGCCAGTGCAGCCAGTCGGCCAGGGCGGGGTAGGTGGCAAGCATGTCGCGGATCATAGCCGGACAGACGCGTCCGGCGCCTGCAAAAAAAAACGCCCCTGTTTCCAGGGGCGTTTTCCAGTCGCGTCATGACTTGGGTCTTGCGTATTACTGCTGCTGCTGGAACCCGATCTTCTTCATCTGCGCGTTCTTCGCGGCGGCCAGGATCTTGGCCATCACGTCGTATTCCGAGTCCGGGCTGGCGTCGATGCGCAGCTCAGGCTGGTTGGTCGGATCACGCTGCACTTCCTGCTCCATGCGCTGCTGGAGTTCAGCCGTAGCCACCGGGC
>JAEWLO010000436.1 GCA_023457475.1 Pseudomonadota bacterium
ATGCGGACACGCGTGGCGTGTCACTACGCGGGTTGTTGATTTCCTGTGGCCACCGGCCATTCGTCGAAGGTGGGTCGGGGCGGGTTTGCGGGGGTGTCAAAAACATGGTTGTTTTTGACAAGCCCCCATGGACGGGTCCACGGCGGCCCCCGAAAACCCGCACCGTCCCGCCAAACACGGGTACCAGCGCGCATCGGCTGTTCGCACAGATCCAGCAGC
The DNA here is from genome assembly GCA_023457475.1 of Pseudomonadota bacterium. Classification (GTDB taxonomy): domain Bacteria; phylum Pseudomonadota; class Gammaproteobacteria; order Xanthomonadales; family Xanthomonadaceae; genus Stenotrophomonas. The sequence goes on from JAEWLO010000436.1 coordinate 220, forward strand.
AGTCGGGCAGAGCCCGGCGCTACGTAGTCCTTCGATTGCCGACAATCGACTCAGAAGATATCGAACGCCGCGTCGTCCGCCTGCGGGATCTGGCTGTTGAAGTCGTATTCCTCGAGCTTCTCCATGTCCTCGATCTTCACCCACTCGGTCGCGCCGTTGAGCGTGGCCTGCACCATGCCCTGCGGCGGGTCGTTCTGCATGATCGGGCTGTCCTTCAAGGCCACCCGCATGTAGTCGATCCAGATCGGCAGCGCCGCGCGGCCGCCGTACTCGCGGTAACCCAGCGAACGGAAGTCGTCGCGGCCCACCCACACGGTCGTCGCGTAACGCCCGCCAAAGCCCGAGAACCAGGCATCGCGGTGGTCGTTGGTCGAGCCCGTCTTGCCGCCCACGTCCTCACGGCCCAGCACCTTTGCCGCCGTGCCCGTACCGCGCTGCACGACATCACGCATCATCGAAACCAGCTGGTACGCCGTGCGCGGGTCGATGGCGCGCGGGGCCACCCGGGCGTCCGGGTTCACCGGTGCCGCCGGCTCGGCCGGCTTCGGTGCTGCCGCCGTTGCCGTTGCCGGTGCCGCCGTCGGGGCCGCGCCGAAATTGAAGCCATCCACCACCTGGCTCACCGGTGCGCCGCCGCTGGTGCCCGCGCACTCGCGGCAGGCCAGGGCCGGGTTTTCCTTGAACACCAGGTTGCCGTCGCGGTCGCTCACCTGGTCGATCAGCCAGGTATCCACCCGCGACCCGCCGTTGGCGAACACCGCGTAGCCACGGGCGATCGACAGGGGCGTCAGGGACGCCGTGCCCAGCGACATCGACAGGTTCGGCGGCAGCTCCGCCTCGGCGAAGCCGAACTCGCTGATGTACTTGCGCGCGTACTCCACGCCCATCCCGTCGAGCAGGCGCACCGACACCAGGTTGCGCGACTGCACCAGCGCCTCGCGCAGGCGCATCGGGCCACGGAAGCCACCACCGTCGTTCTGGGGCTGCCAGGTCTTGCCGCCGCGTTCGCGGAACACCACGGGGGCATCCAGCACGATCGAGGCCGGATTGAAGCCCTTGTCGAAGGCCGCCGCGTACACGAACGGCTTGAAGCTCGAACCCGGCTGGCGGCGCGCCTGCGTGGCGCGGTTGAACTTGTTGCCCGAGAAGCTGAAACCACCGACCAGCGCCTTCAGCGCACCGCTTTCGGCATCCACCGAAACCAGCGCCGACTGCCCGCGCGGGATCTGGTCCAGCAGCCACTCGCCCTCCTTGGCCCCCGCGCGCACGCGTACGATGTCGCCGCGCTGCACCAGCTTGGCCGGGGTTTTGTTGGTCCACTTCGCGGCCGAGGCCGGCAGCACGATCTCGGTGCGGTTGGCGAGCACCACCGTCGCGCTGCCGTCGGCCCCCGTGCCCGACACGATCGCCGGCAGAAGGCCGGACTGGGAGGCGGTCCAGCGCAGATGGGTCGCCAGCGCTGCGGCGTCATCGCCCGCGCCAACCTCGACCTGCTTCTCCACCCCGTGCCAGCCGTGGCGGTGGTCGTAGGTCAGCAGACCATCGCGCACGGCCAGGTTGGCCGCGGTCTGGAAGTCCGCATCGATCGTCGTGGTGACGTGGTAGCCCTTGTTGACGACGTCCCCGCCGAAGCGCGCGATCATCTCCTGGCGCACCAGTTCGGCCACGTACGGGGCCTCAACCTGAACGGGCGGTTCATGCGCGGAGGCATGCATCGGCACCGCTTTGGCCGCATCCGCCTCCGGCTGGGAGATGAATCCCAGGTTGGCCATACGCTGCAGTACATAGTAGTCGCGGCGTTCGCGGGCGCGCTCCGGGTTGCTGATCGGGTTGCCACTGGACGGGAACTTGGGAATGCCCGCCAGCGAAGCCATCTCGTCCAGGCTCAGGTCCTTGAGTTCCTTGCCGTAGTAGAACTGCGCAGCCGCGGCCACGCCGTAGGCGCGGTTACCGAAGAAGCTCTTGTTCAGGTACAGCTCGAAGATCTCGTCCTTGCTCAGCTCCTGCTCGATCTTGCGCGCCAGCAGGATCTCCGCCAGCTTGCGGGTGTAGCTGTATTCCGAGCTCAGGAAGAACTGGCGGGCGACCTGCTGGGTGATGGTCGAGCCACCCGGGACGCGCTTGTCGTTGGTCGTGGCCAGCAGCCACACCGCGCGCGCGATGCCCTTGTAGTCCACCCCGCCATGCTCGTAGAAGCGGGCGTCCTCAGTGGCCAGGAACGCCTGCTTGAGGCGCTCCGGGACGTCCTTCATGGTGATCGGGATGCGCCGGGACTCTCCGAACACCGCCATCAGCCGGCCATCGCTGGCATAGACGTACATGGGCTCCTGCATCTCGATGTCGCGCAGGGCCTGCACGTCGGGAAGCTTGGAGGAAATGGCGTAGTACAGGCCACCTGCGACGGCGGCGCCGATCAGTGCCAGGACCAGGAAGGCGACCAGCATCCAGCGCAGCCAACGGCGAAAGCGTGTCATCAGTGACAGATTCCGATTGCGAATTTCGTGGCCGCAGAGTATAGATTACGCAAGGTGGCGGCTGGGGTCGGCACCGGGGAGCGCAAGGGGAACAGTCAGGGGCTGCATGGTGAATCCGTGAGGGATTTCACAGCAGGGCCGTTGCCATTTGCTAAGAATACGTTATTAATGCTCGGACGCAGGTCTTG
>JAEWLO010000437.1 GCA_023457475.1 Pseudomonadota bacterium
GCACCCAGCCAACAGCATGTGGCAATAGCACCGATATGCAAGCACCGAACATGCCGCTCGCAATGACGAGAAAAGCAAGGGAGACGATAGTTCGCAGGACCAAACTCTTCATCAGCAGACTCCAATTACCAATCAAGCACCTACCCCTTGCCCTTTTCGCCCCGAATGCCGACTCACCTCTTACGAGCCCTACACCTTCGAATCAAGTACACCGGCCAGAACATCACAACCGATCCGATCAGTGTGTACTTGTTCGTCTTCAGTATGGCGAGATCACCATCAATGTAAACAGGACCAAATCCCATAAAAAGTATCACTGCGACATACGAAATGAATGCCGCCACAGAGTATGAGATCACGGTTTCTTTGACTTTATTCATGCTTGCACCTAGAAGCGGCTATCAACAGGCTACACCTTTTCACACTTCTCCCATTCAACCCTCACGCACCCCGAGCCCCACATCATGCTTGCGCACGCGTCCGATCCCGCGCCTGCCAGGCCACACATGCTGTTCCATTTCGCCCTCGCTGGATTGACGCGCGCCTTGGCTCGCCGCAATTGCCGCAAGCACCGCCCAATCCCACCGAGCCAGACCCACTGCATTCCGCGCATCATCTATTACGGCACATGGCGCTCCCAGATGATCCGACTGGGCCTACGCTAGCGAATGCCCTTTAGATGATGTCTCTGTTCCTGATCTGTCGTGGAGGCACGTCATCAAGATCAGTCTTTCACCTGGAAAGGATCGCTCCTGGCGCCACGACCCGGGGACCCCATCCCACTTCTGGATGTCAACGAAGGAGTCGTGCATGGCCGTCGACTGGATGTCCACAAGCGGAACCTCTACAGGCGTGGAGCCGACGCTCCTGATCAGAAACATCCCCCTTGGCGTTCCGTCCAAACTGTCGCGGATACCCGCAAAGCTGATCTGAACGAGTGGGCAGCCCTTAGCAGTGGCGCGGGACATTCCGCACCCCGGCAAGGCAAGGAGAGTAAGGGTAGCCGCAGTCGCGCAACTCTGCTACCGGAAACCCGGTGTCGGCCAGTTACCCAACTTGTACATCCGGCCAGCGAATCCAACGCGCAACAACCAACTATCCCTTCGTGCTCCTGCGCCGCCAACCCCTTCTGACCCCTATGGCGACAAAGAGAAGGGAGACCAGAAAGCAACCCGCCGCAGTAACGCGTTCAAGTGCCTCGTGCCCGAAGTACTGCTTGATCGCGAACTCAAAGTCGCAAAATCTTCCACATGCCGACTTCCTCTCATCCATACCATAGGCAAGAACGAGAACGCCCATCAGCCCCCACCAAGCCGCGATCATCCAACTAAACAGAGCTACGAGCATCCTCCGCCCATTGCGCTTTCTACTCATGCCCACCTCAGCTCGGAGGAAATCGACGTAGACTCAACCACCTCTGCTAGCGCTATCGCCCGCCCAATGCCTGAATCGCCGCCAATGCTGCAGGCTCGCCGGGAAAGGTCTCGCTGTATCCAGTCGCGGTCCACTCCTGAGGAGCCTGGGCCCACGCGGTCATGGAGGCGCAAGCAGCGGCCATCATCACCAGGATCACGCGCATCAACGCCAACCGTGACAGACATGCCAACGCATGCCTCGGCAATCGAGCACGTACGTGCCAGCCGAGGATGGAGCCCACACCGAACCAGTGCTGCCCAGCACCCTTCATCGTTCCGGATACAGCTCGCATTGCCAAATCCTTTTATGCAGGTAAGGCCCCGGTACCGCGCCCCGTCAAGTCATCACCGACGCTGGCGCGGATGATGCCACGCGAACGAACGGGCGGTATGCAACGCCCTCCACAGAACCGGCTTCCGCAATGCAGACTTGGCCCAAGCGTGCTGTCCGATTGTTTGCCCGCGTCGAGAATGCTTCGAACTGGCCGATGGGATACGTAGCGGAGGATTCGCAGGTGTGCTATCAAGCGAGGACAGTACCGCGCCGTGCTGTCCTGAAGGTAAGCGAACGTCGCGAGGCTACACGGAAGAGCGCCGCCTTACTGCCCTGTTGTCAATGCAGCCAATAAAGGAGAGGTATGCAGATTCGATTCATGACAGCGCTGGCTCTGATGGCGGCGTCGCTTGGAGCTCACGCCCAGAACGATGGACGCCCCACCTGGAGCATCAAGACGTCGACCCCCACCGCCAACCTCGTTGGAGAATGGGAGCTGTCCACGCCACCGGGGCGCACACCAACCAGCAAGGAGATCAGCGCGGCGCAGGTCGGCGTCTCCTCTGGCGCGTCTTTCCAATTGAAAGTAAAGCTCGTCAATCCTGCCGGCGGCACCACGGATGTCACCGGATCTTCCAAGCTGAGCTACCGCCCCCAAGGCTGCATGTCGGTAAACGCCAAGGGGGTGGCGACCGTGCTGAAATCAGCCCCGCCACCGTGGACGTGCAGCCCGGGCGACCCCATCCCCCTTACGATCATCTACGCCGACCAGACGACAAAGGTCGCGGCGATGAACATGTACCTCTTCAAGATCAAGTAGCCCGCGAGGGGATCAGGTCCTGCAGCCTGCCGGGACGTGACTGTTCTCGCCCGCGGTTCTGACACATTCCCAGCGGATTGCATCGTTGGGCACATAGGTCGGCCGAAGCAGAAGCGTCACGCTCCCTGCTCGCGCGGTTGTGGTGATGGTGAGGACGCCGTTGCCGGAACAGGTCAGGGACGCGACATTTACCGTCGACGCCGCGAGGTCTTCCACAGCAGAGCACGCTGTAGCGTCCAAGACATTGAGATTGTTGATGTTCTCGCCAATCGTCACTTTCGCTGACGAGGCAAGCAGCAGCGCCTCGGAAACCCGCGCCCTGATCGTATAGTCCTGGTACGCCGGCAGGGCGATGGCTGCCAGGATGGCGATGATCGCGACAACGATCATCAACTCAATCAGGGTAAACCCCTTCACACTTTTCACGCATGCCTCCCCGTCGGCATATTGCTTATGACGAAAGGGAAGCACTTTTCGTGCCAAGTACTCCGAACTTAGTCCTTGGTCACGCGATTGATTTCGGCAAGACTGGTCACGCCGGCTGCCGCCTTCACCAAGGCAGACTGCCGCAGATCGTTGATTCCGGCACGCTGGGCCGCTTCCGCGATCTGGATGGCATTGCCACCGGCCAGAATGATCACCGAAATGTCGTCGGACATGGGCATGACCTGGTAGATACCCGTACGGCCCTTGTAGCCCTCCGTGCACTCGTCGCACCCGACCGGCTCATACAGCTGGATGCCTGCGTCAAGCTGCGCCTGGGTGAATCCCTCCGCCAGCAGTGCATTGACCGGAAGCTCCACCGGCCGCTTGCAGTTGTTGCACAGGCGACGGGCCAGACGCTGCGCGATCACCAGCGTCACCGAGCTGGTGATGTTGTACGGCGCGATGCCCATGTTCATCAGACGCGCGATGGTCTGCGGGGCATCATTGGTGTGCAGGGTGGAAAGCACCATGTGACCGGTCTGCGCGGCCTTGATGGCGATTTCCGCCGTTTCCAGATCTCGGATTTCGCCGACCATGATGATGTCCGGATCCTGTCGCAGGAACGAACGCAGCGCGGCGGCGAAGGTCATGCCGCGCTTGTTGTTCTGCTGAACCTGGTTCACGCCGGGCAGTCGAATTTCCACCGGGTCTTCGGCGGTAGAGATGTTTCGGGTTTCGTCGTTGAGAATGCCCAGCGCGGTATACAGGGACACCGTCTTACCCGAGCCGGTGGGGCCGGTGACCAACACCATGCCATAGGGCTTGTGGATGGCCTCCAGGAACAGCTTCTGCTGCGTCTCTTCGTAGCCCAGCTTGTCGATCCCCAGCTTCGCCGCGCTGCCGTCCAGAATACGCAGCACGATCTTCTCGCCGAACAGCGTGGGCAGCGTGCTCACACGGAAGTCGATCTGCTTGGTCTTGGACAGGTTGAGCTTGATGCGACCGTCCTGCGGCACGCGCTTTTCGGCGATGTCCAGCTGGGACATGACCTTCAAGCGCGCGGCAATACGCTGGTTGAGCTTGACCGGGGCCTTGGCCACATTCTTGAGCAGGCCGTCGATACGGAAGCGTACGCGGTAATCGTCTTCGTAAGGCTCGAAGTGGATGTCGGATGCCCCCTTGCGGATGGCATCCACCAGCACCTTGTTGACGAACTTCACAACCGGGGTATCGTCGCCCTTGGCGTCCACGCCGGAGTCGGTGCTGCCACCCTCTTCATCACCGGTGGTGACGTCCAGGTCGCCCATGTCGTCGTCACCGCCACCCAGCGCCGATCCAAGCGTGTCGTGCTTGGACTGCCACTGCTCCATCGTGCGACGGATCTGCTCCTCATCCACCAGGATGGGTTCGACCACCAGATTGGTGTGGAACTTGATTTCGTCCAGCGAATGAGTGGGGTCGCTGGTTCCGACGAACAGCTTGCCTCCGCGCTTGAACAGCGGGAGCACGTGGTGCTTGCGCAGCAGTTCCTCGCTGACCAGGCTGATGGCGCTTTGCGCACTGTCGAACACGCCCACGTCCAGCAACGGCATGCCGAACTCCATGGCATTGGCTGAAGCCAGTTGCGCCGGCGTGACCAGCTTCTTCTCGGCGAAGTATTGCGGCAGCGGCTGCTTTGCTGCGGCGGCCTTGCTCATGGCGTCGCGCGCCGCGGCTTCGTCGAGCGCGCCATCCTGAACAAGACGGCGTGCAATGCCGGTGATGCCAACAAGGTTGGCGGTGGCAATAGCGTTCATTGGTGGGTTCCCCGGACGACCTTCAGCAATACAGGCTAACTTACCGCAAAAAAAACCCCGCATGCGCGGGGTTTTTTCATCTAGCGTGGCTCAAGTATTACGCGCGGCATTCAGCCGGACGGTACTTGGCAGCCAGCGAACCACCGGTGTTGCAAACCCAGGTGACATTGGTGGCCGGCGGGGTGCCGACGACCAGAGCCGGGGACGGGGTGAAGACGATGGTGCCGCCGCCGGCGCGGGCGGTGGTGGTCAGGGTGATCACGCCGTCGTCAGCAATAGCCACCGAAGCGGTGTTGGCGGTGGCGGTCGGGGCGGTGTAGCCGCTGGCGAAAGCATTGCCGTTGGCAGCGTTCTCAACGACGCTCACCTTGGCAGCGGACACCAGGCCCATGCCTTCAGCAACGCGCGAACGGACGGTGTAGTCCTGGTAAGCCGGCAGTGCGATGGCGGCCAGGATGGCGATGATCGCGACAACGATCATCAGTTCGATGAGGGTAAAGCCCTGCTGCTTCTTCATTGGTACATCCCCTAGAGGTAGGTAGTAAGTGAACACCGGAACGAGCCTGACCGCGGGTGCGGTTGAGCAGGGCCAGTTCCTGCGGGTGGTTGATAGCAGGTTGCGTGCCAAGTGGTCGGCGATGCTCCCCAGCATTTCCCCGGCGCAATGATGGCAGCAATCTTCAGGAATGGAACCCCCATCACGGCAAACTGCGACAGATCCGGCATTGTGACCCACTGCGTCACCTTCTGACGATCCCGGTACAGGACGAAGGTCACGGATTGCCCCCTCCCCGGGGATGCCACTCCGGCCCGGAACCGGCTACCATTCGGCTGAGAAGCCCGCCTGGGGATGGCGCGGCTGGGGAGCCCGTGTATGTCCGTAAGCCGTAGTGCAATCAAGAAAGAGCCCGTGGCGCGCAGCACCATGGAGATGACGCCGTTTGTCTGGGAGGGGACCGACAAGCGGGGCGTCAAGATGAAGGGCGAGCAGGTCGCCAAGAATGCCAACCTGCTCCGCGCCGAGCTGCGCCGCCAGGGAATCAATCCCCAGGTGGTCAAAGCCAAGCCCAAGCCGCTGTTCGGCTCTTCCGGCAAGGCGGTGGGCCCGAAAGATATTGCGTTCTTCAGCCGCCAGATGGCGACCATGATGAAGTCCGGCGTGCCGATCGTAAGCGCCCTGGAAATCATCGGCAGCGGGCACAAGAACCCGCGCATGAAGAAGATGGTGGACGGGATCCGCACCGATATCGAGGGCGGCTCCTCCCTGTACGAGGCCATCAGCCGGCACCCGGTGCAGTTCGACGAGCTGTACCGCAACCTGGTGCGCGCGGGCGAAGGGGCCGGTGTGCTCGAAACCGTGCTGGACACGGTGGCCACCTACAAAGAGAACATCGAGGCCCTGAAGGGCAAGATCAAGAAGGCGATGTTCTACCCGGCCATGGTGGTGGTGGTGGCACTGCTGGTGAGCGCCATCCTGCTTATCTTCGTGGTGCCGCAGTTTGAGCAGGTGTTTGCCGGCTTTGGCGCGGAGTTGCCGGCGTTTACCCAGATGATCGTGAGCATGTCACGATTCATGGTGTCGTACTGGTGGCTGGTGGGCTTCATCGTCGCAGGCTCGGTCTTCGCCTGCATCTACAGTTACAAACGCTCACCCAAGATGCAGCACACGATGGATCGGTGGATCCTGAAGGTGCCGGTGATCGGCGAGATCATGAACAACAGCGCCATTGCCCGCTTCGCGCGTACTACAGCGGTGACCTTCAAGGCCGGTGTTCCGCTGGTGGAGGCCCTGGGTATCGTGGCCGGCGCCACCGGCAACAAGGTCTACGAAGAAGCCGTGCTGCGCATGCGCGACGACGTGTCCGTCGGTTACCCGGTCAACATGGCGATGAAGCAGGTCAACCGCTTCCCGCATATGGTGGTGCAGATGACCGCCATCGGTGAAGAGGCCGGTGCGCTGGATACCATGCTGTTCAAGGTGGCCGAGTACTACGAGCAGGAGGTCAACAATGCCGTGGATTCGCTCAGCAGCCTGCTGGAGCCGATGATCATGGTGTTCATTGGTACCATTGTCGGTGGCATGGTCATCGGTATGTACCTGCCCATCTTCAAACTCGGCGCCGTCGTCGGCTAAAGGTACACATGGCTTTTCTCGACCAGCACCCCGGCCTCGGCTTTCCCGCCGCGGCCGGACTGGGACTGCTTATCGGCAGCTTCCTGAACGTTGTCATCCTTCGTCTGCCCAAGCGCCTGGACTGGCAGTGGCGGCGCGATGCCCGCGAGGTGCTGGAAGAGGAAGACATCTACGAGCCGCCACCGCCCGGCATCGTGGTGGAGCCGTCGCACTGCCCGCACTGCAAGCACAAGCTGTCCTGGTACGAGAACATTCCGCTGTTCAGCTGGGTGATCCAGGGCGGCAAGTGCCGGCACTGCAAGGCCCCCATTTCCATCCAGTACCCGCTGGTGGAGCTGTTGACGTCACTGCTGGTGGTTGCCAGCGTGTGGCAGTTCGGCTTCGGCTGGCAGGGCTTCGGGGCCATCGTGCTCAGTTGCTTCCTGGTCGCCCTTTCGGGCATCGACCTGCGCACACAGCTGCTGCCGGACCAGCTCACCCTGCCCCTGATGTGGCTGGGGTTGATTGCCAGCGTCGACAACCTGTACATGCCAGCCAAGCCGGCCCTGCTGGGAGCCCTGGTGGGCTACCTGTCGCTGTGGTCGGTGTGGTGGCTGTTCAAGCAGATCACCGGCAAGGAAGGCATGGGCCATGGCGACTTCAAGCTGCTGGCGGCCCTGGGGGCCTGGTGCGGGTTGAAGGGCATCCTGCCGATCATTCTGCTCTCGTCCGTGATTGGGGCGATCGTGGGCTCGATCTGGCTGTATTCGCGCGGCCGTGACCATGCCACGCCGATTCCGTTCGGCCCCTATCTGGCCGTGGCCGGCTGGATTGTGTTCATGTGGGGCGAGCCGTTGATTGACGGCTACCTGAAGATGTCCGGCCTGCGCTGACCGCCGGCCGATGAGGGCACGGCGATGAGCCTGTTCGTGGTGGGTTTGACCGGCGGCGTGGCCGCCGGCAAAAGTGAAGTCAGCCGGCGCTTCGAGGCGCTGGGCATCACCGTGGCCGATGCCGACATTGCGGCCCGCGAGGTGGTGGCGGCCGGCAGCCCGGGGCTGAAGCAGATCGTGAAGCACTTCGGAGACGGGGTTCTGCTGGCCGATGGGTCATTGGACCGGGCTGCGCTGCGGGAGCGGATCTTTGCTTCTGTTGAGGAACGGCAGGCCTTGGAGGCCATTACCCACCCCGCCATCCGGCAGCGCTTGCGCGAGGTGTGCGAGGCGGCGACCAGCCCGTATGCGATTGCAGCGATTCCGTTGCTGGCCGAGGCCGGCGGGCGGAAGAAGTACCCGTGGTTGAGCCGGATTCTGGTGGTGGATGCGCCGGTGGCGGTGCAGCATGCGCGGTTGATGTTGCGCGATGGGGTGACCGGGGAGTTGGCGGACCGGATGATAGCGGCGCAGGCCAGCCGGGAGGAGCGGTTGGCGTTGGCCGATGATGTGGTGGTGAATGATGGGCACGCGGATGCGTTGGTCCGTGAGGTGGCGCAGCTGGATGGGGTTTATCGGGGGTTGGCTCTATCCCGATCGCGCTAACCGGCGCTGCCTATCGCCTCGTAGGATTGGGTCGCCAACCTCTCGTGAAGCCTATATAGACAAAGAGCAGCGAGGCTAGGAACCACCCCCCTGCGGTGATCCGCTCAAACGCTGCATGGCCAAAGTACTGCTTTATTGAGAAATCGAAAGCGCAGAATCTGCCACACATGGAAGACCTTTCATCTATCCCATAGATTAGGACAAGAG
>JAEWLO010000438.1 GCA_023457475.1 Pseudomonadota bacterium
CCCAAACCCATCGACGCCTGACCGGGGGGCGGCCTGCGCACCCACCCCCGGCCCGTCGTATCCTCGGCGGGCCCGATTGACCCATTCCCCACGAACAACACGACCAACCACGCCATGAACGATCAGACCGCCGCGCCGCAGACCCCCGTCGACGAGAACAGCCTCATCGCCGAGCGCCGCGCGAAACTGACCGCGCTGCGCGGGCAGGGCATTGCCTACCCGAACGATTTCCGCCGCGAAGACTTTGCCGGCAACCTGCAGGCCGAGTTCGCCGATGCCGGACAGTGGACCGCCGAAGCGCTGGAAGCCACCGACCGCACCGTGAAGATGGCTGGCCGACTGATGGCCAAGCGCGTGATGGGCAAGGCCAGCTTCGCCCAGATCCAGGACGAGTCCGGCCGCATCCAGCTGTTCCTGCAGGGCAATGCCCTGGGCGACGTCTACACCGCCTTCAAGGGCTGGGACGTAGGCGACATCATCGCCGTGGAAGGCGGGCTGACCCGGACCAAGACCGGCGAGCTGTCGGTGAAGGCCACCAGCATCCGCCTGCTGACCAAGTCGCTGCGTCCGCTGCCGGACAAGTGGCACGGGCTGGCCGACGTGGAGCAGCGCTACCGCCAGCGTTACGTGGACCTGATCGTGACCCCGGAGTCGCGCGAGGTGTTCATCAAGCGCTCGCGCATCATCCGCGCCATGCGTGCGTGGCTGGACAACCGCGACTTCCTCGAAGTCGAAACGCCGATGATGCATTACATCCCCGGCGGTGCCACGGCCAAGCCGTTCACCACGCATCACAACGCGCTGGACCTGGACCTGTATCTGCGCGTCGCCCCGGAGCTGTACCTCAAGCGCCTCACCGTGGGCGGCCTGGAGCGGGTGTACGAGATAAACCGCAATTTCCGCAACGAAGGCGTCAGCACGAGGCACAACCCGGAATTCACCATGATGGAGCTGTACGAGGCCTACGCCACGTACAACGAAATCATGGACCTGACCGAAAACGTCATCCGTGATGTGGCCCGGTCCGTGCTCGGCACCACCGAGGTGGAATGGGACGGCGCGAAGATCGACCTGGGACCGGCGTTCCGCCGCTGGGGCATGGACGAGGCCGTGCGCCACCACAACCCCGAGATCAGCGCCGCCGACTGCACCGACCGCGAGGCGCTGCTGCGCCACTGCGAGCGCCTGAAGATCCGCGTCAAGCCGTCCTATGGTTGGGGCAAGCTGCTGCTGGAAATCTTCGAGGCCACGGTGGAGCACACCCTGATCCAGCCGACCTTCATCACCGACCACCCGGTCGAGGTTTCGCCGCTGGCCCGCGCCAACGACAACGACCCGGGCTACACCGACCGCTTCGAGCTGTTCATCAATGGCAAGGAGCTGGCCAACGGCTTCAGCGAGCTGAACGATCCGGAAGACCAGGCGGCCCGCTTCCAGGCCCAGGTGGCGGCGAAGGAAGGCGGCGATGACGAGGCCATGCACTACGACGCCGATTACATCCGTGCGCTGGAGTACGGTATGGCCCCGACGGGTGGCCTCGGCATCGGCATTGACCGCCTGGTGATGCTGCTCACCGGCAGCAGTTCCATCCGCGATGTACTGCTCTTCCCCTACATGCGCCCGGAAAACTGAGACGTGTGTCGCGGATGGCCCGGAAAGGGCCGTCCGCCGGGGTTCCGCCGCGGTGGCCGGCCGGTTATCGTTTCCCCGTGCCTTCAAAGGCATCCCGGCGTGTTGGCCACGGATCACGGGCGGGTTGCGGAAAGCATGACCCCCGCTTCACACTGTGACCACGATCATGAACCGGGACGATCATGAGCGGAGGTAGATCATGCAAGGTGCCGGTGTGTACGGCGGCGGAGTATCCTTTTCGCAGCATGTTCCAGTGTGGTCCAGGCAGACAACGGAAGCGGCCTTGAATATTGTCATCGTTGACGATCAGACGTCTGCGCGCACCATGCTGCGTCATGTCATCGAGGACATCGCGCCCGAACTGAGCGTGCATGATTTCGGCGATCCGCTCACCGCGCTGGCGTGGTGCGAGTCGCACGCGGTCGACCTGCTGCTGCTCGACTACCGCATGCCTGAAATGGACGGGCTGGAGTTTGCACGCCGTTTCCGTCGCCTGCCCAAGCATCGCGATATTCCGGTGATTCTCATCACGGTGGTCGGCGACGAGCCGATCCGTCAGGCGGCGCTCGAAGCCGGCGTGATCGATTTCCTGGTGAAGCCGATCCGGCCGCGCGAACTGCGGGCACGCTGTTACAACCTGCTGCAGCTGCGCCAGCAGACCGAGAGCGTCAAGCAACGCGCCCTCTCGCTGGAGCAGCGCCTGCTGGCCAGCATGCACGAAGTGGAAGAGCGCGAGCGCGAGACGCTGTCGCGTCTGGCGCGTGCCATCGAGTTCCGTGATGCCGGCACCAGCGCGTATCTGGAGCGCATGGCGCACGTCGCCGGGCTGATCGCCGAGCAGCTGGGCCTGCCCGAAGAGGAGGCTCGCCTGATCGAAATGGCCGCCCCCCTGCACGACATGGGCAAGATCGCCATTCCCGACGCCGTGCTGCTCAAGCAGGGCAAACTCAACGAAGAAGAGCTGGCGATCATGCGCCGGCATCCCCGGATCGGTTACGAACTGCTCAGTGGCAGCCAGAACCGGTTCATCCAGGTGGGTGCGCTGATCGCGCTGCGCCACCATGAACGTTACGACGGCAGCGGGTACCCGGACGGTCTGGTCGGCGAGGCGATTCCGCTGGAAGCGCGGATTGTCGCGGTGGCCGACGTCTTCGACGCCCTGATCTCGCCCCGTCCCTACAAGGAAGCATGGACGATGGAAGCAACTCTGGCCTACCTCTACGCCCAACGCGGGCGTCTGTTCGACCCGCGCTGCGTGGATGCGCTGCTGCGCGGACGGGAGCAGCTTGACGAGATATGTGCGCAGCATTCCACGGCTTCCATCCGACCCGGCGGATGACATGCAGGATCTCCATACCCCCACGGCCACGGCCCCTTCCGCATCCCCGCTGAAGCGGTTGCGACAGCGCCTGTCCGGGCGCGAAGACACCGAGCTGGCGCAGAACCTGATCCGAATGGCGATCACCTCGCTGTTCATCATCTATCTGGGCTGGCGTTCGCTGGAAACCGGCAACGAGGCGCTGACCGCGACCTGGTTGATCCTGGCGTTCGAGCTGACCGTGTCTGCCGGCCTGTTCGTGGCCATGGTGATGAACCCGGCCGTGTCGCACGTGCGCCGCGTGATCGGCATGCTTACCGACTACACCTGCATGGCCTGGATCATGACCATCCAGGGCGAGCCGGCCGCGCCGCTGTACGCGGTGATGCTGTGGGTGACCATCGGCAACGGTATGCGCTACGGCAGCAAGTACCTGCGCGCGGCCACGGCGATCGCATGCGTCGGGTTCCTGTGCACGGTGATGTTCTCGCCTTACTGGAACAGCCATGAGTACCTCGGCTGGGGCCTGCTGCTGGGCCTGGGTGCCATTCCGCTGTACTTCGATTCGCTGCTCAACGCGCTGACCCGCGCGGTGGCCGAAGCGCGCCAGGCCAACGAGGCCAAGAGCCGCTTCCTGGCCAACATGAGCCACGAGTTCCGCACTCCGTTGAACGGCCTGGCCGGCATGACCGAGGTGCTGGCCACCACCCGCCTCGACGAAGAGCAGCGCGAATGCCTGGGCACCATCCAGGCCTCCACGCGCAGCCTGCTGGCGCTGGTGGAAGAGGTGCTGGACATCTCCGTGATCGAAGCCGGCAAGGTGCGGGTGGAGCAGCACGAGTTCGCGCTGGCCGACGTACTGCAGGCGATCAACCTGATCCTCACGCCGCAGGCCCGCCCGAAGGGGCTGGACTACCAGGTGGTGGTGGACGAGAACGTGCCGCCGCGCCTGCTCGGAGACGCCGGACACCTGCAGCAGATCCTGCTCAACCTGGCCGGCAACGCGGTGAAGTTCACCGACGAGGGCTTCGTGCGCGTGCGCGTCTCCTGCCAGCCGGAAGATGCCGGCCGACGGGTGAAGCTGCGCGTGGAGATCATCGACAGCGGCATCGGTGTTCCGACCGCGCTGCGCGCGCGCCTGTTCAATCCTTTCGAACAGGCCGACGTCGGCCTGGCCCGTCGCCACGAGGGCACCGGGCTGGGCACATCGATTGCCAAGGGTCTGGTCGAGGCCATGGGCGGCACCATCGGCTACGCGCCGAACACACCGGTGGGCAGCGTGTTCTGGGTGACCATGAGCCTGGCGGTGGCCGAGGCACCGGCGGTGGTGGCTCCCAAGCTGACGGAAGAAGGCAATGTGATCGCCTTCTCCAACCCGTTCCTGCGCCATCGTGCGCGTGTGCGCAGCCTGCGCGTGCTGGTGGCCGACGACCACGAGGCCAACCGCATGGTGCTGCAGCGCCTGCTGGAGAAGGCCGGGCACAAGGTGTCCTGCGTCAACGGCGGCGCGGAAGTGCTGGACATGCTTGAACAGGCTGACTTCGACGTGGCCATCGTGGACCTGCACATGCCCGGCATGAGCGGGCTGGACCTGCTCAAGCAGCTGCGCGTGCTGCACGCCAGCGGCATGCCCTACGTGCCGGTGATGGTGCTCAGTGCCGACGTCACGCCCGATTCGATCCTGCGCTGCGAACAGGCTGGCGCGCGTGCTTTCCTGGCCAAGCCGGTGGTGGCTTCGCGTCTGCTGGATGTGCTGGCGGAGATTGCCGCCAACAACCGGCCGGCGGCGGAAACCGTGGTGCAGGCAACTCCCGCCGTGGCGGCGGGCGACGGCGTGCTGGATCCGGCGGTGCTGGATGAGCTGGCAGCGCTCGGCATGGGCGAGGCCTTCGAGCGCGAATTCGTCGATCAGTGCCTGGCCGACATGGATGCCTGCATGGTGCGCATGCAGGGCGATGGTGAGCGCGGCGCGTGGCACGAGGTTCGTGAGCACGCGCACGCGCTGCGAGGGGTGGCGAGCAACCTGGGCCTGGTCCAGGTTGCCACCGCAGGGGGCGAGATCATGCGCATGGCCGACTGGCAACTCAAGTCGGACTGGGCCGCACGCATGTCCCGCCTGATGGGTGCCCTCAAGCTGGGCAGACAAGCCTTGGCATCACGCAGCAACAGCCCGAAGCAGCGTGACGACGGCGAACGTTCCCCCTGGTGACGGCCGCCGCCGTCAGGCAAGGTCGCCATTGCGGCGGGACTGCGCCCGCACCAGCCGGTCCATGGTGCGCAGGGACTTCTCGCCGAGCTGCATGGCCGTATCGACCCAGATCTCGGTGATGCGCATCATTTCGTGAAGGGGAACCTGCGTGCTCACCTCGTTGACCTGGCGCATGGCGGCCCAGGCGTGCGGGATGCGCCGGCTGTCCTTGATGACCTGCTCGACGGCCGCCACGCCTTCGCCGACCGGGACCACGTAGTCCACCAGGCCCATCTCCTTGAGCTGGTGAGCGGTGTAGAGATTGCCTTCCAGCATGATCTTCTCGGCCAGGCGCGGACTGATCCGCTGGCACATGAAGGAATACGCGCCCATGCCCGGGAACAGGTCGAACAGCACCTCGGGCAGGCCCATCAGCACGCCTTCCTCGGCCACGATGGTGTGGCAGCTCAGCGCTGCCTCGAAGCCGCCACCGAGTGCATTGCCCTGCACCAGGGCGATGCTGTGCGCGCGCACGCCGAGGCCCGCATGGAAGGCATGCACGCCGCGCACGCAGCGCTGCGCGTAGTCGAGCAGACGCGGACGGTCGCCCTCACGGATCAGCCGGCAGAACAGTTCCAGATCGCCGCCGAGATTGAAGACGTCGCTGTCCGAGGCCAGCACTACGTGCGGGGAGAGCGCGTGGGTATGGGCGAGACGCTCGCCGAGGTCGCGCTGGTAATGGACGATGTCGTCCACCAGACGCGAAGCGAAGCAGGGCCGCCCCGGCTGATTGACCAGGTTGGCGTGCATGTGGATCCAGTAGACGTCCCGTTCGGGTTCCTCCGTAATGCGCAGGGTGGGGT
>JAEWLO010000439.1 GCA_023457475.1 Pseudomonadota bacterium
GGGCAGATCCGCCCGTGATCGCCGAGCGTGTCCGCTGTTCGCGCGGTCCTGAACGGTTTAAAACACACGCCCCCCAGTCAGCTGCATCACCGCCCTGCCTCACCTCAAATTCGCCCGTGATTAACCGCGTTTCTCCGACGCTGTCCGTGCGCCGCAAGTTCGCGCATCCCCAACGATGAACGAGAAGAGTGCAACCATGGCTAATCAGCAGAACAATCCCGGCAAGCCGCAGGACCAGCAGGGCCAGCAGAACCAGAAAGGCCAGCAGGAACAGCAGCAGTGGGATCAGCAGAACCAGAAGAACAAGCAGGATCAGCAGCGCAATCCGGATCAGAAGCAGCAGCGTTGATGCGCTGATCGGCGTATGACCCCTTTGTTCGGGGGGTGATGAAGGGCGGTGCGCGTCGCGCGCCGCCTTTTTTTATACCCGGCGCGCCTGCTCAATCCGGAATCGGCAGGGTCAACGTTTCCTTCACTTCTTCCATCACGATGTAGCTCTTCGACTCGCGCACGTGCGGCAGGGTCAGCAGGGTGCTGCCCAGCAGCTTGCGGTACGACGCCATCTCGCTGATGCGCGCCTTCAGCAGGTAATCGAAATCGCCCGAGACGAGATGACACTCCAGCACGTTCGGCAGCTTCAGCGCGGCGCGCCGGAACTCCTCGAAGATGTCACCGGACTTGTAGGCCAGGCTGATCTCCACGAATACCAGCAGGCTGGCCTTGAGGTAATGCGGGTCCAGCTTGGCGTAGTAGCCGGTAATGGCCCCATCGCGTTCCAGTCGGCGTACCCGTTCCGTGCACGGCGTGGTGGACAGGCCCACGCGCTCGCCCAGTTCAGTGAACGAAATGCGGCCCTCGGCCTGCAGGATGCGCAGGATCTTGCGGTCGATCTTGTCCAGTTCGCGGGTCCGGGTGGCCATCTGCGTCAACCTGTGCGGGTGAATGGCGGGACAATACACTGCCCCCAACTTCAAATACAGGGAAATGCACCGTGAACAGCGCCCTATACTTCCGCAATTGTGGTCCCTGCGCGCTCCAGCGCAGGGAATGATCCGGTTGGAGAGGTCTCATGCGCGTTCTCGTTCTTGGCAGTGGGGTGATCGGCACGACCAGTGCCTGGTACCTGCGCCAGGCTGGCTTTGAGGTGACGGTGGTCGACCGTCAGCCGGGGCCGGCACTGGAAACCAGCTTCGCCAACGCGGGCCAGCTGTCGTTCGGCTACACCTCGCCGTGGGCCGCCCCGGGCGTGCCGCTGAAGGCAGTGAAGTGGCTGTTCTCCGAGCACGCGCCGCTGGCGATCCGCCCTGGCCTGGACTGGCACCAGTACCGCTGGCTGGCGCAGATGCTGCGCAACTGCACCCACGAGCGTTACGCCATCAACAAAGCGCGCATGGTGCGCATGTCCGAGTACAGCCGCGACTGCCTCAACGAACTGCGCGCACAGACCGGTATTGAATTCGAGGGTCGCGACCTGGGCACCACCCAGCTGTTCCGCACCCAGCAGCAGCTGGATGCCTCCGCGCAGGACATCGAGGTGCTGGCCGAATACGGGGTGCCCTACGAGGTGCTGGACCGTGCCGGCATCATCGCCGCCGAACCGGCACTGGCCGCCGTGGCGGACACCCTGGTCGGCGCGCTGCGCCTGCCGCGCGACCAGACCGGCGACTGCCAGCTCTTCACCCGCCGGCTGGCCCGCATGGCCGCCGAGGCGGGTGTGGAGTTCCGCTTCGACCAGGACATCGCCGGCCTGGAAACCAGTGGTGGCCGCATCACCGGCGTGCGCATCGACGGCAAGGTCGAAACCGCCGACCACTACGTGGTCGCGCTGGGCAGTTACTCGCCCTCGCTGGTGGCCCCGCTGGGCCTGCAGCTGCCGGTGTACCCGCTCAAGGGATACTCGCTGACCCTGCCGATCACCGACCCGGCGATGGCCCCGACCTCGACCATTCTGGACGAGAGCTACAAGGTCGCCGTGACCCGTTTCGATGACCGCATCCGCGTGGGCGGCATGGCCGAGGTGGGCGGTTTCGACCTTTCGCTGTCGCCGCGCCGCCGCGCCACCCTGGAGAAGGTGGTGCAGGACCTCTATCCGCACGGTGGCGATCTGAGCCGCGCCGAGTTCTGGACCGGGCTGCGCCCGGCCACGCCGGACGGCACGCCGGTGATCGGGGCCACGCCCTACCGCAACCTGTTCCTCAACACCGGCCACGGCACGCTGGGCTGGACCATGGCCTGTGGCTCGGGTCGCTATCTGGCCGACCTGATGAGTTCGCGTCAGCCCGAGATCAGCACCGAAGGCCTGGACATCTTCCGTTATGGCGGGCGTGCACGTCCGCGCGCCGACGTTTTTCAAAAGAGTGAATCCGCATGCGTCCTGCCCGCGCGTTGATCGACCTGGACGCGTTGCGCGCCAACTTCCGCCTGGCCCGTGAACTGGGCGGTGGTCGCAAGACCCTGGCCGCGGTGAAGGCCGATGCCTATGGCCACGGCGCCGTGGTCTGCGCGCGTGCGCTGGAAGGTGAGGCCGACGCATTCGGGGTAGCCTGCATCGAAGAGGCGCTGGAGCTGCGCGCCGCCGGCATCACCACGCCGATCCTGCTGCTGGAAGGGTTCTTCGACGCGGCCGAGCTGCCGTTGATCGTGCAGCACGACCTCTGGTTCGCAGTGGCCGCCCCGTGGCAGGTCGACGCCGTTGAGGCGTTCGCCACCGATGCGCCGCTGCGGATCTGGTTGAAGCTGGACAGCGGCATGCACCGCCTGGGCCTGGGCCCGGCCGACTTCCGCGCCGCGCACGCACGACTGTCCGCCCTGTCGCACGTGGGTCCGATGGTGCTGATGAGTCACCTGGCGCGCGCGGACGAACTGGACAGCCCACGCACGCGCGAGCAGGCCGCGACATTCGCTGCGGCGATCGAGGGCCTGGAAGGCGAAACCAGCCTGTGCAATTCGCCGGCGCTGCTGGGTTGGCCGGAAGTGCGCAGCGACTGGGTGCGCCCCGGCCTGATGCTGTACGGGGCCAATCCACTGCCCGCGCAGAGCGCACAGACCGCACGCCTGCGCCCGGTGATGACCATGCAGTCGAAGATCTTCGCTGTGCGCGAGATCGCCGCCGGCGAACCGGTGGGGTACGGCGCGCGTTTCGTGGCCGAGCGCCACACCCGCGTGGGAGTGGTCGCGATGGGGTATGCCGACGGCTATCCGCAGTTCGCGCCGAACGGCACGCCGGTGTCGATCGACGGCCAGCCGGGCCACCTGATTGGCCGTGTTTCCATGGACATGCTCACCGTGGACCTCACCGACCTGCCGCAGGCCGGTGTCGGCAGCACGGTGGAACTGTGGGGCCAGTCGCCGCGTCTGGACGTGCTGGCCCCGATGTGCAACGTCAGCGCCTATCAGCTGCCATGCGCGGTGAAGCGGGTCGCCCGCGAAACGCGCGGCGCATGACGGCGGGGACCGCGTGGTGCCGGGCAGAGCCCGGTGCTACCGGCCCAACGTCACCGTGTGCGCGGCAACAGCTTCTTCAACCAGTCGTCGATCATCTGCTTCTCATACCGTAGCGGATCGCTGTCGCTCAGCAGCCCGCGGCCGCTGCTGAGATAGCCCATGTCGATCAGCCGTTCCTCCGCGTTCTCCCGCACCACGTTCCCCTGCGCATCGCGCAGCACATAGGTGAGCGTCATCCGCGGCGGGTAGATGTCCTTCATGATCCGGATGTCCTGGCCGCGCGGCCCGTGCTGGGGCTCGTAGTCGCCCGCACGCTTGATGTCGGTAATGGTCACGTCGAGGGTCTGGCCCGGCGCGAGCCGTTTGCTGGCGCTGGTACGCAGATGGTCGGCCAGCTGGTACACCCAGTTGCCGCGCTGGGTCTCCCAGCGGTTGGCGCTGTTCTTGAGCTCGGTGAACCGGGCCGGGTCCGTCCAGCGCACCTGGACCGGGCCTTCGGCCTTCAGTTCGCGAGGGGCGTTCGGGTCGGTCACGGTGCGCGGTGCGGCGTCGGCGAACGGGGCGGCCAGGGTCAGCAGGCCGGTCAGGGCCGCGCCCAGCAGGGGTTTCAGGAACATGGTGAACTCCAGGGTTCTCGGGGTAGGGCTCTCCAGAGCCCAGTGTGATCCTCATCACGGTGCGGAACAATTGGCGGAAACGGCTCTTGAATGTCGTAAACGGCATCAATTCACCCGGAAGTCAGATCAGCGGAGCTTGACGCTGCGAATACGCGCTCTGGAAGATGCTGTACCCCTGCGCTCTGCCAGCTACGCCTTTGACCTCCTTGTCCAGCCTGACTGCTCCAGACCTCCAGCCGGCCGCGACTTCCGCCGCCCCGTCGCTTGATCCCGCCCTGCACCGCCATGTGCTGGAAGGGCTCAATGCAGGCTTCTGCGTGATCGAATGCCTGTTCGAGGAGGATGTCGGCGTGGATTACCGCTTCATCCAGGTCAACGAGGCCTTCGAGCGCAGCACCGGCCTGCGCCAGGTCATGGGCCGTCGGATGAGTGAGCTGCAGCCGGCACATGAGCCGGAGTGGTACCGCATCTACGGTCAGGTGGCGCTCACCGGCCGCGCCCAGCATTTCGACATGGAGGCGCGCGCGCTGGGACGCTGGTATTCGGTGGAAGCCATGCGCGTGGGCGATCCCGCGCAGCGGCAGGTGGCCGTGCTGTTCTTCGACATCACCAGCCGCAAGCAGGTGGAAGTGGACCTGGCTGAAAGCGAGGCACGTTTCAGCGCCTTGGCCGACGGCCTGCCGATGCCGGTGTGGGTGCTGGACGACCGCGGCCATGCCCGCTTCGTCAACAGCGCTTTCACCGAGTTCTTCGGTGGCGACGAACAGCGCGTGCCTGAAGACGTTTGGCGCGGTCTGGTGCACCCGGACGACGCGTCGGTGTTTGAATACGAGCTGCAGGAAGCTCTGAAGGCGCAGCGTTCGATGCAGGCGCTGGTGCGCGGCCTGCGTTCGGACGGACAGTGGCGCTGGCTGGAAATGAACGCCCGCCCGCGGTTCTCGCGCATGGGCCGCTTCATCGGCCTGGCCGGCAGCAGCCCGGATGTCACCGAGCGCCGCGAAATCGAAATGGCGCGTGAGGAACTGCTGCAGTCCGAACGGGCCGCCCGCAGTGCCGCCGAGAACATGGCCCGGCTGAAAGATGAGTTCCTGGCCACGCTCTCCCATGAGCTGCGCACGCCGCTGACCACCATTCTGGGATGGAGCGAACTGCTGCTGCAGCGCGTGGACAACACCAGCCCGATGTTCAAGGGCCTGGGTGTGATCGCCAACAGCGCGATGGCGCAGAAGCGGCTGATCTCGGACATGCTCGACCTCAGCAGCATGCTGTTGGGCAAAGTGCAGCTGGAAGTGGAGGTGATCGACCTGCGCGCCCAGCTGACTGAAGCGCTGCGCGCGCAGGAGCTGGTAGCCGAAGGCAAGGCGCTGGATGTGCAGCTGAACCTCCCGGAGGAAGCGGCGACCGTCCTGGGGGATGCCACCCGCCTGCAGCAGGTGTGGTGGAACCTGCTCTCCAACGCCATCAAGTTCACCCCCGCCGAAGGCACCGTGTCGGTGACGCTGGATACCGACGGCCCGCATTGGCTCATCACCGTCAGCGACACCGGCGATGGCATCGCACCGGAGTTCCTGCGGCACCTGTTCAGTCGCTTCCGCCAGGCTGACGGTACCACCACCCGGCGCCATGGCGGCCTGGGCCTGGGGCTGGCGATCGTGCAGCAGCTGGTGGAGCTGCATGGCGGCGTGGTCAGCGCGGCCAGCGAGGGCCAGGGGTGTGGCGCGCAGTTCACCGTCAGTCTGCCGCGTTATCAGCCGCAGTCCGAAGGACGCCCGCTGCGCGAAGTGTTCAGCGGCCCGATCAACGAGCAGGTCATCGAAGCCTATCCGCTGCGCGGCCTGCGCCTGTTGGCGGTGGAGGATCAGCCGGAAGTGCTCGAGTATCTTCGGCGCATGCTGGAAGAGCAGGGCGCGCAGGTTGCCGTGGCCGCCTCGGCGGAAGAGGCGCTGGGGCAGCTGCACGGCGACGGTCACCAGCACTTCGATGCGCTGCTGACGGACATCGGCATGCCAGGCATGGATGGCTACGGCCTGGTGCGCACCCTGCGCGATGAGCTCGCAATCGACCCGTCGACGCTGCCTGCCGTGGCGGTGACCGCGCTGGCGCGGGCCGACGACCGCCGCCGCGCGCTGGCGTCCGGATTCCAGGAGCATGTGGCAAAACCCTACTCGGTAGCGCAGCTGGTCACCGCCGTGCGCAACGTGCTGGCGGCGTCGCGCGTGCAGGGCCCGCGATGACTGGCATGGCGTGTCCCACGTGATTCGGGCCACGCGTCCCTTGCCCTCGCATTGACGCGGAACGTCCCACACTGCACTGCCGTGTCACCAAGGCCTGTCCATGTCCCGTACCGCTCCTGCCGTCTATACCACCCCGGCCGACATCGCCCGCCTCGAGGCACTGCTTCCGCAGTTGCCGGACGAAGCGCGCGTCGAGATCACCCTCGCCACCGGCGAACGCGTGCGCGGCACCGTCGCCGTACGGCCAACCACCCAGCAATACCGGGACGCCGACGAGAATGAAGGCACCAACGGTCAGCTGCGTCTGGACGATCTGAACGATCCCTCGCAACAGCACCTGGTCTGGCTGGACCAGATCCGGGA
>JAEWLO010000440.1 GCA_023457475.1 Pseudomonadota bacterium
CCTCTACGCCCACAACGACACGCTGCTGCGTGACGCCGGCGCATCGGTGAAGAAGGGCGAGGCGGTGGCCAAGGTCGGCAACTCCGGCGGCCAGGGTGTCACCGCGCTTTACTTTGAACTGCGTCGCAACGGCCAGCCGGTGGATCCCACCTCGTGGCTGCAGCGGCGCTGACCGTTCCCCGGTTCAACGGGAATTTACCCCTGCTTCGCGCATAATCGGGCCGTTCGTTCCCCGCTCATCCTGGAGTGCTTCATGCGCGTAGCCCGTTCCGCCACCTTGCTGCTGGCCCTGCTGCCGGCGCTGTCCTGGGCACAGCAGACCGCACCGGCCCCGCAGAGCGACAGCGATGCGGCCAACAGCGAAGAGGCGGTGACCTCGCGCGTCCCGCTTGAAGAGATCCGTCGCTACGTGGGCGTCTACAACGCCGTGCGCGCCGCCTATGTCGATCCCGTGGACGACAAGAAGCTGATGCAGTCGGCCATCCGCGGCCTGCTGCTCGACCTGGATCCGCACAGCACCTACTTCGACAAGGAAGACGCCGAAGCCTTCGACGAACAGGCCGAAGGGGCCTACGAGGGCATCGGCGTGGAGCTGCAGCAGCAACCCGACAACAGCAGCCTGAAAGTCATCGCACCGATCGACGACACGCCCGCGTCCAAGGCCGGCATCCTCGCCGGTGACCTCATCATTGCCATCGACGGCAAGCCGATCAGTGCCATCCAGGCCACCGAGCCGCTGCGCGGCAAGGCCGGCAGCAAGGTGGTGCTGACCATCGTGCGCGAGGGCAAGGCCAAACCGTTCGACGTCCCGATCACCCGCCAGACCATCCGGGTCACCAGCGTGCGCAGCCGCATGCTGGAGCCGGGCTACGGCTACGTGCGCCTGAGTACCTTCCAGGCCGACACCGGCTCGGACTTCCAGAAGCACGTGACCCAGCTGCAGAAACAGGCCGGCGGCCAGCTCAAGGGCCTGGTGCTGGACCTGCGCAGCAACCCCGGCGGCCTGCTCACCGCCGCCGTGCAGGTGGCCGATGACCTGCTCGACAAGGGCAACATCGTCAGCACCCGTGGCCGCATCGCGATCAGCGACGCGCGCTTCGACGCCACCCCGGGCGATCTGCTCAAAGGCGCACCGGTGGTGGTGATCACCGACGCCGGTTCTGCCAGCGCGTCGGAAGTACTGGCCGGCGCGCTGCGCGACAACGACCGCGCCCGTGTGATCGGCAGCCGCACCTTCGGCAAGGGCTCGGTGCAGACCGTGCTGCCCCTGGACAACGGCGACTCGGTCAAGCTCACCACCGCGCGGTATTACACCCCCAGCGGCAAGTCCATCCAGGCCACCGGCATCGTGCCCGACGTGGTGCTGCAGCCGGAGAAGCAGGCGGGCGACGATGAACTGCCGGCCAGCCTGTCCGATTACAGCGAGGCCACCCTGCCGGGCCATCTGCGTGGCGACGACGAGGGCGTTGAAGGGTATGCCGCAGGCGATGTGCTGCCCGGCGACGGCCCGATCAACGACGCGCTGGCGGAGTTGAAGGCACCGGGTTCGGTGGCGGCGAAGCAGAAGGTCGAGGCGAAGGCTGAAACGAAACCGGAACCAAAACCGGAACCCTGATCGGATTGCATGGGGACGGTAGCGCCGGCCCTCCGGATGCTCCCGACGCTCATGAGGCCGGCCAACGGCCGGCGCTACCGCATCCAACCAACGTCACGCGTGGCTTCCGCGTACACGAACGCCGCCGCCCGCCTCAGAACCCGTGCCGCTTCCGCAACCGCCGCGCGATCGCCGCGCGCACGTACACCCCGTACACCAATCCGAACGCGAAGCCGGCAATGTGCGCCCACCAGGCCACCATGCCGAAGCTCGGGCCGATGTACGCGAACACCACCTGCAGCCCGGCCCACACGCCGATCAGCAGGTACGCCGGTGCGCGCACGAACTCCAGGAACAGCCCCAGCGGAATCACCACGCCGAGCCGCGCGCCCGGGAACAGCGCCAGGTAGGCCCCGATCAACGCTGACACCGCGCCACTGGCCCCGATGATGATCTGGTCGGGGCTGCCCATCGTGTAGATTGCCGTCAGGTTGGCGATCGCCCCGCCCACCAGGAACAGCAGGATCAGCCGCCACGGCCCCAATACCCGCTCGGCGGGCAGGCCGAAGATCAACAGGAACACCAGGTTGCCGAGCAGGTGCGACCAGTCCGCATGCAGGAACAGCGCGGTGAACAGCCGCAGCACGCTGCCGTCCTGCAGGGTGGCCCACCAGTCCAGCGGCCGGGTCAGCCCGGTCGACAGTGCACCCCAGTCCAGCCACAGGCTGCGGCGGGCGTCGCCGGGCCGTGAGATCGACCACAGGAAGGCCACCCACAACGCGGCGAACAGCAGCGGTGTAGCCCAGCGCAGGGCGGTCTTTCGGCGGGAGGGCAGGGAGACGAACATGTGTGGTGCCAGCCTAGCGCGGCGATGGTCTCTGCGGGGTAAGGAGGCGTTCAGCCTGAATGGCCGACTACGCCCATCGCGTTATTGTTTCATTAACTGGTCTGGGTATACTCGCATACGGCGTCGTATGTCGGGAGGGGTTCCGGCGCGTGGCTTTCAGCCCTTTACCAGGGTTGCGGACCACGCAGGCGCGCGTTGCCAAACATCACCGCAATTCCGGAGAGAACTTACGATGCATACCGCTTCCACCTTTGCCCGCGTCACCGCCCTGGCCGTCGGCATTGCCGGTGCCCTGGCCGTGGGCCATGTCCACGCCGCCGCCTTCCAGCGGAAGGAAAACAGCGCCAAGGGCCTCGGCCGCGCCTTTGCCGGTTCCGGCAGCGCCGCCGGCGACGCCTCGATCATCGCCGTCAACCCGGCCGGCATGCGCCAGCTGGACGGCACCATGGTCCAGGGCGACCTGAGCGCCATCAGCTTCAAGGCCGAGTTCAGCGGTGAAGGCCGCAAGCCGACCGGCCAGGCCCAGACCGGCGGTGACGGCGGCGACGCCGGCATGATCGCTCCGGTCCCGGCGGCCTACTTCCACATGCCGATTGGCGAAAAGGCCCACTTCGGCGTCTCGCTGACCGCTCCCTTCGGCTTCAAGACCGAATACGACAACGGCTGGGTGGGTCGCTACAGCGGCCTGAAGACCGACCTGAAGGCGATCGACCTGGGCTTCGCCGCCTCGTACGACGTCAACCCGTACGTGTCGTTCGGTGCCTCGGTGTTCGTCGAGCACC
>JAEWLO010000441.1 GCA_023457475.1 Pseudomonadota bacterium
CCGCTCGCCCATGCCGGTGAACTGGACGAGGTGCTCGCCCACGATGTCGCCGGCGCGCAGGCTGGCGTAATGCGGGTCCGCCCCGCCCTTCTGCGCGGCGGCCCCGAGCGTCAGCGCGGTGCCGGAGGGCGCGTCCTGCTTGTGCACGTGGTGCGATTCCACGATGTCGCAGTCCCAGCCGGCCAGCGCCGCGGCCGCGCGCTCGACCAGCTCGTCCAGCACCGCCACGCCCAGGCTGAAATTGGACGCCCACACCAATGGGATGCGCCCGGCTGCCTGGATCAGGCTCTGGCGCTGGGTCTCGCTGATGCCGGTCGTGCCGGAGACCAGTCCCGCCCCCCGCTCCACGCACAAGGCGAGTACCGGATCGAAACCCTCGGGCAGACTGAAGTCGATCGCGACATCAAAGGGGGGAGCACCGGGCAGTTCACTGCTGGCGAAATGCGGAATGCCATCCACGACACGCTGGGCAGGCGAGCGTCGGGTCACGGCGGCCACGACCTGCAGGTCGTCGCGCTCGGCGGCCAGCCGCAGCAGGGCCTGGCCCATGCGGCCAGAGGCACCGTGGATGAGGATGCGAAGGGGGGAAGTCGTCATGGGCGCAGGCTAGCCGGTGCCGCCAAGTCTGCACAAGAGGCAGTTGGGACAACGCCAGCTGACCCGCTGCGCTGCGTGTCGCGATTACATCCTGCGGCGACGTTGCGCAGCTGCTTACGCTCGACGCACGTCACTGCCAGGGAATGCCCGCCTGCCCATGATTGGAATCACGCCCCTCCCTTCGCGCGCCACCGCTTCCGCGCGTGCCGCCGGCGATCCGGTACGTCGCTGCACCTCACTGCCCGAGCTGCGGGTCCCGCTTGCAGAGCTCGGCAACGCGTCGCTGCCTTTCCTCACACAGACGACGGAGGCGACATCCTTCAAGCCCCCCTCCCCGCGCACCGAGCGGCACTTGAGCGACTGTGCGCGACTGGCACAGCTGCCCGCACACCGTGAGGTCCGACGCGATGCCTCGGGCACGCCCTGCGCCGTACCGGAACGGTCTGCCGAACACCTGCTGCGGCAACAGCACGGACTGGACGTCGGCAAAGACGGCCTGGCCGACCTCCTGCGGCACGCAGGTCTGCACCCGATACCCGCACGGATCACGCATGCCGGCCAGTTGGCCGCGTCGCTGCTTCAGCTGGCCCCACGCGACGTCGCCGGGCCGCTCCCCACGCCCCTGTGCCTGCAGGTTGCCGCCGACCTCGAGGACGACCTGCAGGCATCCCACGCGTTGAGCGACCCCTGGCGCCAGTTCGACCTGGACCTGAAGCGCAACCCCTACACCCTGAACGGGTCGCCGGAAGACCGGCTGGCCGCCTTCCAGCAGGCCGCAGCCCCGCTGCCGCCGGCGCAACAGGCGTTCATGCGGCAGGCCCAGCAGGCCCTGCTCAACCGGGTCGAAGCCCGGATCGCGCCGGGGGATGGCGTACATCCCGGAGGGGCGATGCTCCGCTCCGCCACCAACCGCCAGGATGGGCCCGCCCCGGACACCCGCTTCCACGTCGATGTGCGCTCCCGGCAGGGAGCGGAAGGCCCACGGGATACCATCCGCATCGGCGTACGCCACCATCGACCGCTCGCACATGCCAACCCGCTGCGTGGCGATCACCTCCTGCTTCCGGAGCAGCGGGTGTTGGCGACCGACTCGCGCCTGGACGTCACGCTGATCGCCCGCTGCACGCCACAGGGGCGGGTTACCGTCAGCGGACAGCAGGCGCTTCGCATCGCCTATCCGGAACCTGCGCCATCGCCACCCTCCCCGTTTCCCCATCTGGTCGCACGCGGCACGCGCCTCGCCCAGACCACGCTCGACGACCTCACGGCCACCCTGATCGACCTGCACCTGATGGCGTGCCAGCCGGAGCCACACGCGCTGGCCCGATACCTGGCCGAGGGGCAGGACGCAACCGATACCTCGCGCCTGGAACAGCTGATGGGACAGGTGCGCATTCTCGATGCCGTCGCGGGAGGAACCACGGCCCTCCCGGCCGACCTGGTGCGCTTCACGCTGCAGGAGATCAGCGCCTGGGCCGTGCACGCACGCCACGCGAACGACGCGGACACGATCAGCCGGCTCAAGGAGCTGTTGATGCCAACGCCGGACCGGCCCGCCACGCTGCTGGAACGGTTTCCGGGCACGGGCCACTGGCAGGCCGCCCGGCAGGCCTACTGCGCGCTGCTGTGGGTGCTGCTGTATCGCAATCCTGATCTTTCCGGCGGTGCACTGCAGCTGGACAAGGTGCCGCGGCGCACCGAACGCCTGAAGCTGCTGGCCCGCGGCGCGGACCGGGAATGGCCCTCGCTCTCTGCGCTGCTGCCGAAGGCCGGGCCCATGTTCTGGAGCACGACCCACGTCGTTCGTCCCCCCGCTTGCGCGTACCGGCACGCGGACGCCCGGGACTACGTGGACATCGCCCTGCGCTGCCTCAACCGCCTCCGGGAAGCGCCGGGCCCACACGATGCGTGACAGGAGGTCAGCGGTCAGTCCGCGTCGACCCGCTCCGCCAGATAGGAGTCCTTCCATGCGGTCAGCAGCGCACCCACGATGCCGGCGCGCTGGCTGGCCGAGAGCGCATCCTGCTGCAGCGGCGTGCGCGCTCCCTCGTGCACCACAGCCTGCATCAGGCCAAGCGCCGATACAGGAAGCCTTGCCCTCACCGCAGGCACCACGCAGGCACCGCGACAGAATGTCTGCAACTCGCCCCACGACAGCGGCGGCCCGTCACCCAGCAGGCGGCTGGACCCGGTGTGCCAGTGCTCGATGGCGGCCCGGATCTGCAGCAGCTCTTCACCAGGATCCGACACAGCGCTACCGGTGGCTCCAATGGCATGCCGGGCACGCTTGCACTCCACTCCAGAGGCTCCAGAATCGTTACTCATCGACTCCAAGGGCACGCGCTGACGCTTTGTCACCCCGGTCGGCAGCGTGCAATGGGTACCGGTCCATACCGCATCCTGCTCACATCTCATGGCATCTCCTGGCAATGGGATGGCGTTCGCACACCCCGGGATTCCCCCGCACCAGACTGCCAGACCCGCCGCCCCGCTTCGGCGGGTGGATGTCGCGACCGGCAGCGCGCGCGCCGGCCAGCCCCTTGCCTCCGGGGCTAGCGCCCGGAGCCCGATTTCGGCGGGCTGGGGCCGCAACTGTCGCAACCGCCACAACCCGCGCTGCCGCCACTGGCCGGCGGCGCGATCCGCCGACCCAGCGCCTGCAGCCAGGCCGGCCGCTGCGG
>JAEWLO010000442.1 GCA_023457475.1 Pseudomonadota bacterium
CCTACAGGGGCTCAACATCAGGATGATCATGCGCGTCAGTCTTCACGCTGTGATGACAAAAGCCCTTATAACTGCGGCTTGGTTCACACTTTTCATTGCCAATGGTTGTGCAGCGACATCGCGGCACGGTGCCGACGACTACTTCGAAGGGAAAGGGCTTGCGCTTGCGATTGCCGCCGAGAATGGCGACGCAGCAGCAATTCGGCGCCTGGTCAAGGAGGAAGGCGTCGATCCGGACAAGATCGTCTCCACCCGCGATGGAATTCCGCTGATTGCCTGGCCGCTCCGTGCCAGAAGTGTGGAGGGGCTGCAGGCATTGCTGGACAACGGGGCCGATCCCAATGCGCGCGTCGTCAAGCATATGAACGGCGAGTTGATCCGCTTCAACAACGCAATGGTTTACGCGGCCAAGATGGACGACCCCCGCTTTCTCGAGCTGCTTCTCGAGCATGGCGGCGACCCGGACACCCGCAACTCGAACACCGAGACGCTCATGTATCAGGCCTTCCTCAGCGGCAACCAGTGGAAGAATGTCCAGCTTCTCGTGGAGAAGGGCGCTGACATCAATGCGCCTAACATCAGTTCCGCCGACACCATCCTCAGCCTCTATACGGGCAGGGGCGGCTTCGATTCGGCTTACTGGCTGCTGGAGCACGGTGCCGATCCCACGATCAGGACGGCGATCCTCACCGGCTCCGGCGAAACGCCGCCGATGCGGATGGTCGATGCCATCTACTGGGAGATCACCACACCGGATCTTCTGCCTTGGCAGAAGAAATGCCAGCAATGGTTGATCGCACGCGGCATCCCGCGCCCGCCGATGCCCGAGCACATCCGCAAGAAGCGGGAAGCGTTTGGATTCCCGACCGAGGAGAAGGATGTTCCGTTGCTGGGAGCCGCCCCGCCGGGCAGAGCCCGGCGCTACGTCAGTAGCTCGCAGTCGCGGGGGAGGTGCATGCGGACGCGGCCGGCGACGCAGTCGATGCGGAAGCGGCGGGCCTTGACCGGCTCGCCGTCCAGATTGAGCGTCATGGGCTGCTGTGCTTCGATCTCGACCCAGGGCGCGCGGCTGCGCTCGGCCACCTGTTCCAGCGCGCCACGCTTGCCGCCCTTCACCAACGCAGCGAAGGTGGAGATCACTTCCCCGCTGAGTTCCGGAATGACGGTGACATCAAGCAGGCCGTCATTGATGACGGCTTCCGGGCAGAGCACCTGGCCGCCACCGGCCTGCCGACCGTTGCCGATACCCAGCGCGATGAAACCGCCCTCCCACTGGAAATCCGGCGTGCGCACCCGCGCCTGGATCGGCTCGATGCGCCCCAGGCGCGAGATGCCGGTAACCAGGTAGGCGAGTCCACCCAGTACCTTCTTGAGGCCTTCGTCGGTTTCTACGGTCACTTCCGTGCCGAAGCCGCCGCTGGCGACATTGGCGCACCACCAGATCTTTCCCTCCGCATCGATGCGCAGCAGATCGGCCGGCTGCGCCGGTTGTGTCTCGATCAAGGTGAGTGCATCCAGCGGCTCGGTAGGGATGCCGGCGGCCGTGGCGAAATCATTGGCGGTACCCAAGGGCAGCAGGCCCAGGGTGGGCAGCACATCGGCGGTCTCCCCGCGGTGGGCCAGGGTCTCGGCCACTTCGCTCAGGGTGCCGTCGCCACCGGCGGCAATGATCGTGTCCACGCCGTGCTCGATGGCGTCGGCCACATAACGCTCGGCGTCGCCGCCTTCCCACGTGACCCGCACCTGCAGGTCGATGCCACGCCCGCGCAGCACGCGCACGGCGTCGCGGACGTCCTCGTTACCGGTCGATTTTCCGTTGAGGATCAAACGCCAGCGGGCACGGCTCATGCAGCATTTCCAGGGTGGGGGGAAGCGCAGGCTAGCAGTGCACCGTTCAGCGCCGGTGAACGTCATGAAATCGTCATCGGTGGCCCGGAGAATGGAAGGCCATAGCAGGGACGATGGATGGAGGCAGGATCAGCCTCCCGCTGGTTCGGGGACCGCACTCGCGAGGGTGCGGTCTTTTTTCATCAGGCATCAGCCAGCTCACGCATGACATCGCGCTCGTCCGCCGCGTACTCCCGGGCAACGCGATAGCCCAAGTCGTAACCCTGCCGCAGTGACTGGTTCGCTTCGGCATTGCTCCCGCTGCACAGTGCGTCCGCGCGGGAAGCATGTTCCGCGCTCCCGTCGCGGTAGCCCCTGAAGCTCCCGATGCTGAACAGAAGGGACCGCTCCTCCGCAGTCGGCGGTTGGGTGCCGTGCATGATCCGCTCCAGGTCACCCCGAGTGGTGCCACGGTCGATCAGGTCCTGCGGCTCGGCCGCCTGCTCCGGGTCACGGCCCTCCACGGCGCATCGCCGCGCCGCGATGCGCGCCGGCCGCCCCGGGTCACCCGCGGCCGCCGGCTGGAGCATGTACCGCAATGTCAGGCGAGCCGCCCACCACCCGGTGGTGGCCAAGGCAGCCACCGGGACCCACCTGACCACGTCTGCGAAATCCGGGCCACTCTGCTCGCGCGGGCACCAGCCCTCGATGTTGGTCACAGCTTCCAGCGCGGTGCCCAGCGCGCGGCCGCTGGCGTCGGCCATCCACGGCACCAGGGCGGTGGTGTTGCTCATGAGTGAAGCGGGGAGGCAGTACAAGGCGGGATCTCGCGCAGGAGGGATTCCCATGATTGACCATGGCATCTGAGAGTGTCAGAGGCGATTCCGACATCCATCCGAAGCCCACCGATGAGTTGATCTCCAGCCCAACGCGTCTGCGGAAGCGTAGCGCCCTACAACTTCTCCTTGCTGCAGATCCTTTTTTTGATCGCGCCAAGCAGGAAACCGGCAAATCCCGCAACAACGGCCAAGTACCAGACAAGCGAGTCCTGTGAGACGACTGGCGACAGCATCATGGATGCCAGCAGCACGGACAAAGCGACAAGAAAACCGACAACGATGTTCAATGCGCTCTCCAGACAGGGCGGTTTCATTTGAGAGAACCAGATGGAGATCAGTTGGCCATCGTCATGATGGCCAGCGCCTGCGCTGGCCCGATCCTTATTCCACCGCCGCCGCCCCAGTTGTTTGCAATATACGCACCTGCAATACATCCTGCGGCGCTACCCACCGCGCCGCCTCGTGAACCGATGGCACCCCCGATGGCGCAACCGATGGTTTCGGCAGACACTCCTGCGCCGCCTGACACCTCGCGGACTTCATCAATCGTCAACTCTCTCATAACAATCCTCAATACTTATGGACAGCCATGCATTCGGCAACCATCGACTAGATGAGTTGCAAGCTGGCCTATGTATAAGATGCGAGCAGCAGCTCGTCTTTAAAATCAGGCAAGCCCAGCTTCAGCCATAAGGGTTCTCTGACCTGATGTTGCGCTGGAGCGCCGTTGGCGCTGTGCTGTCCGCGACCCCCATGGTCCGGGGACGGGTGCCGTGACATGGCTCATGCGCGGGGCAGCCGGGCAGTACATGACGATGTCTCGGACAGTGGGATGGGTGCACCCATCATCTGAAATCGAACCCGCCAGGGTGAGAGGTGATACCGACATGTGCGAGCTGCTGCGGGTTGCGCGGATTTTCGCACGGTGATGGGTTGGCCTGGGCCGGCCAACGGCCGGCGCTACCGGTCTCGATCAGCCCTCTGCGTTACTGGGTGATATGGGGTTCACGGCAGTCGTTTGGGAACCGACTCTACCGGCATTGCCCCCAGTCAGCCCGGTAGGGTCGGTCGTCAGACGACCGCCGATAGCCGTTCAACATTCGGCGACGCAGCGGGTGATCCCCACCGCCGGCGTCATCGCGATCCGGCAAACGCCTTCAGGGCCTCGCCGTCCAGGCGATACACGGTCCACTCGCTCTGCGGCTTTGCACCCACGGCTTCGTAGAAATCAATCGCCGGCGTGTTCCAGTCCAGCACGCTCCACTCGAAGCGGCCACAGCCTTCGGCCACCGCGATGCGCGCGATGTGCTGCAGCAGTGCCTTGCCGGCCCCGCTCCCGCGGTTGGACGGGCTCACATACAGGTCTTCCAGATAGATGCCGTTGCGGCCCAGCCAGGTGGAGTAGTTGTAGAAGTACACCGCGTAGCCGATCGCCTCGCCGTTGGCTTCGCAGATCAGCGCGCGCGCCGTGGCGTTCACGCCGAACAGGCTCTCGCGCACGCCGGCCTCGTCGGTCTGCACCGAGGATTCGGCCTTTTCATAAATGGCGAGCTCGCGGATGAAGCGCAGGATCAGCGCGGCATCATCCGCGCGGGCCTCGCGGATGGCCACCTTGGCGCGGGTCATGCGCGGCTCCGCGCCTTGGCCACGTTGTGGCGCATCTGGTCGATCACATCCTTGTAGCTGATCGGCGCATTGAAGATGGCCGAACCGGCGACGAAGGCATCGGCACCGGCGGCGGCGATCGCGCCGATGTTGTCGGCCTTGCCCCCGCCGTCGATCTCCAGGCGCACGTCGCGGCCGCTGGCATCGATCTTCTCGCGGACCACGCGCAGCTTGTCCAGGGCCGACGGAATGAAGGCCTGACCGCCAAAGCCTGGGTTCACCGACATCAGCAGCACCAGGTCCAGGTCGTCCAGCACCCAGTCCAGCACGTCGACCGGTGTGCCCGGGTTGAGCACCAGGCCGGGCTTGCAGCCCAGCGAACGGATCAGCTGGATGGTGCGGTGCACGTGGCGGCTGGCTTCCGGGTGGAAGCTGATATAGGTCGCCCCGGCCGCCGCGAAGTCCGGGATCAGGCGGTCCACCGGCTCCACCATCAGGTGCACGTCGATCGGCGCGGTGATGCCGTGGTCGCGCAGCGCCTTGCAGACCATCGGGCCGATGGTCAGGTTCGGCACATAGTGGTTGTCCATCACGTCGAAGTGCACCCAGTCGGCACCCGCCGCCCGGACGTTGTCGACCTCCTCGCCCAGGCGGGCGAAGTTCGCGGACAGGATGGACGGGGCGATGATGCAGTCGGACATGGCCAGGGCCTTGGGAGGGGAATGGGGTAAGCGGCGCTCAGCGCCGGCGCAGGGTCTTGATGCGGTCGTAGGCGGCATTGAGCTGGCGCGACTTGCGCTCGGCCTGCTGGCGCAGCTCGGGGGCCGCCCCGACCACTTTGTCCGGGTGGTACTGGGAGATCAGCCG
The DNA here is from genome assembly GCA_023457475.1 of Pseudomonadota bacterium. Lineage (GTDB taxonomy): Bacteria > Pseudomonadota > Gammaproteobacteria > Xanthomonadales > Xanthomonadaceae > Stenotrophomonas. The sequence goes on from JAEWLO010000442.1 coordinate 5,139, forward strand.
GCGATAGGCCAGGTCGATCTCGGCATCGGTGGCCTCGGAGGTCAGTCCCAGCTCGCGGTAGGGGTTTTCCCTGTTCAGCCGGAACCAGTCGGCGTCGAAGGCATGGCCGATCAGCAGGCCGATCACGGCCCCGAACAGCGGATTGGGCCTGAAAAGCAGGGCTCCGGCGATGAATCCGAGCAGTTTTCCGTACCAGCGCATGGGTGTCCGGGGCAGCCGCGGCAACAAAGGTGGTCCATTTTACGTCACAGCGGCCTCAACCCGCTTTACACTAGGCCGCCCGCTGTCTTGCGGGCCCTACCCGGGTGCCCTGGACAGCCGTCTCGACGAAGCCTTCAGGAGTGCCCGTGCCGACCACGTTGTTGCAATCCGATCTCCCCGGCCTGCCCTTGCGCCATCGCGGCAAGGTGCGTGATGTTTTCGACATTCCGCGCGACCGGCTGCCCGCCGGCACGCCGCCGGGGGAGTACCTGCTGATGGTCGCGACCGACCGTCTGTCGGCCTTCGACGTCGTGCTGCCCGACCCGATTCCCGGCAAGGGCGAAATGCTCTGCCAGGTCTCCAACTTCTGGTTTGCCAAGACCGCGCACCTGATGCCCAACCACCTGACCGGCATCGACGTGGCCAGTGTGCTGCCCGAGGGCGTGGACCCGGCACTGTATGCCCGGCGCGCGGTGGTGACCCGCAAGCTCAAGCCGGTGCCGGTGGAAGCCATCGCCCGTGGCTACCTCATCGGGAGCGGCTGGAAGGACTACCAGCGCACCGGCAAGGTCAGCGGCATTGAACTGCCCGACGGCCTGCGCCAGGCCGAACAGCTGCCCGAGCCGATCTTCACTCCGTCGACCAAGGCAGCGGTGGGCGATCACGATGAAAACATCGACTTCGATGCCATGGTCAAGGCGGTGGGCGTGGACCTGGCCGAGCGCGTGCGCGACGCCACACTGCGCATCTACAAGTTCGCCGCTGACTACGCACGCGAACGCGGCATCATCCTCGCCGACACCAAGTTCGAGTTCGGCACCGATGAAGACGGTCGCCTGTACATCATGGACGAGATGCTGACCCCGGATTCGTCGCGCTACTGGCCTGCCGATCAATACGAAG
>JAEWLO010000443.1 GCA_023457475.1 Pseudomonadota bacterium
ATGGAAAACAACGCGCCCCGGTAAACCGGGGCGCGTGATACACGACGTTACAGACCGCCTCAGTGCTTCATGGCATGCTTGCGGGTGCGCATGACGTCATGGCATTCCTGGACATTCGGCAGGAAACGGGTCACTTCCTGGCGAGCGGCCGGGGAAAGGTCGTTGTCTTTCAGCGCATCCTTGAATGCGCCCAGCAGACGATCTTCGGATTCTTCCAGCTCGGCCACGTAGCCATACTGGGTGTCGCCCAGGGTGGCGCGCACCTTGCCGTAGAACTGCTGCATCGAACCGACGACGGTGCCATGCTCGGCCGGCTTGCCGCCGGCGGCGGCCACCGTGCTGCTCAGCGAGTTGACGATGTCGGCCTTGACGCCGGCGATGCGGGTGAACAGTGCGGACAGTTCAGCATCTTTCACTTTGCCGGCGGCTTCGGTGTAGAAGTCCTTGCCGTCGCGGGCGATTTCAATCAGGTCATTGAGGGTGTGCGTGGTGTCGGACTGGGTGCTCATCGTGTCACTGCTCCTGTTGTTTTGCGTAAAGCCCGTAACGGGGTGGGATCACTTTTCCGCATTGCGAATGAAGTCCGCGTGACCACTTCTGCAATCGATTAAGCGTTGTGTGAGCCCTGAAATACAGATGTGTCGCGCATGTGTACGCAGTGCATGAGCGATGTCAGGACGCATTTCTCCTGCGCTTCACCATCGCCATGGATTGCCCTGCAATCGCAGTGGCAAGCACCGGGCTGTTCGTCACCACGCCGCCTCTGGATCGGGCGACAAGCCCGCCAACAGCCCTCGCACCGTCGGCACGGGCTCGGGCGTACGCGCTTCGAGCGTTTTCAGAAAATCGCTGAAGCCCCCGACGGCACGTGCCTGCCGCCGTGCACTGGTGACCACGCGCGGCCTGGCAAGCCGCGCAATCCGATGACCGGTGGCTTCGAGCGCCGCCACCAGCGCCACGTCTTCGCCACACGCCAACGGCGGAAATCCGCCAGCTGCACGATACGCAGAGGCGCTGACGCCCAGATTCGCGCCGTGCACATGAGGATGGCCGTCGCATACCATTTCGCCCCGCGCGAAGGACCGCCGCACGTGGGAGCCGTAGTCTTCCCAGTCCGTCACCCGGACCACGCCGCAGAAGGCATCCGCGTTGCACGCCACCTGCCGCGCCAACCAGTCAGAAGGCACCTCGCTGTCGGCATCGGTGCTTGCGATCCACTGCGCGCCCTGTGCTATGGACCACGCGGCGGCCCGCGCACGGGCAACGCCCACGCAGCCTGCGTCCAGCTGCAGGGTAGGTACGCCATGCTCATGGCAGATCGCAGCTGTGTCGTCCGTGCACCGATCGAGTGCCACCACCGGAACGACCGCGGTGTGTTTCACGTTACGGTGCTGTGCTGCACGGAGAATCGAGCGCAGGCATCGTCCAATGAGCTTCTGCTCATTGTGCGCCGGAACGATGACGGCGATCACCGCAATCCCTCGCGTGCCGCCACCGACGTCGTCATCCGCGACCAGCCCTGCAGAAGCAGGTCGCCGTCCCGATACCGGAACAGCTGCGGCAGGCGCGCGTCGAACTGCGCGTGCACGAATTCCGCACTGCATCGTGCCTGTTCGAACGGCTGCAGCCAGTGGCAGCTCACCAGCACCCCATCGAACGACAGGCTGTCGCACAGGCGCTGCGCCATGTCCTGCATGGCGTCTGGTTTCAGGTAGTAACCGAGCTCACTGAACACGATCAGGTCGAAGGTGCCGGGCGGCCACTCCGCTGGATGTTGCGCGCATTCCACCTGCACGTGCGGGTGCTCTGCCAGGGCGGTCCGCGCCGTTGCGACCGCGGCCTCGCTCAGGTCCGTCGCAAGCAGGGCATCGCATCGGCGCGCGAGCGCTGCGGTGAGTACGCCATTGGAGCAGCCCAGCTCCCAGCCGCGCTGATAGCGCGCCGAAGGCAGGCTGGCCAGCAGCAGCGCCCGCTTGCGCGCCTCATACCACCGGGTGCGATAGCCAAAGGGATCATCCGCCCGGTACACCTCGTCGAAATAGGCGGTGTCGCTCATGCCAGCAGCACCTCATAGTTCCGGTGGAAGCGCTGCAGCACGTGCCCGGGCAGGATCGGCGGCGATGCCAAGCCTTCCACGGCCCCGGTCTGGGTGGCGAACGCCTCGATGGCCGCACGCTTTCTTGCCACCACGGCAGGTGCCAATGGATAACGGGCCGCGCCCGACCAGGCGGAATGTGCGAGCGCCGGGTCCAGCCAGTGCCATCCCCAGACCGGGTACTCGCGCAGCCGGCTACTGCGAGTCGCCGCTGCCCGCACGCAAGCTCGGCCGACCGCCTCGTGATCGGGATGCCCGTCCAGCCGCCAGGGTGCCAGCACCAGGTCGTCGGCCCGCAGCAGACGGTGCAGCCGTTCGCCAATCTGCGCCTCAGCTGACGCCACCTCGCCATCGCCGATGTGCCACGCGCGCCGCTCGGCGTCCGCCAGGCCCAGCTTGTGCAGCGCCTGCTCCAGCTCCTTCTGGCGCGCCTGGCGCAACAGCGTGGGCGGCCACGCCGCCTCGTCCGGATAGCAGGCTTCACCATCGGTGACCGAGATGACCATCACCGGAATGCCGAGCGCCGATGCGCTGGCCATCAACCCACCGCACGCCAGCACCTCATCGTCGGGATGAGGGGACACCACGACCAGCCGTGCGCTTCCCGCGAGCAGCGTTGCTGCGCTCTCAGCTGGCAACGCCTGCAGCCAGCCGCAGTCTTCCCACTCGTGTTCGGGCACGCCCTGCCCTTCAATCTGCCGTTCTACAGACGCCATGGCCCCTCCGCCTGGTGCGCATCAATGCCCAGCTGCTGCCATTCCCGGTCGGCGTGGCTCTGTCGGATGAATACCGTCAGGTCGCTCCAGCGCTGGGCATGGGCGGCATCCAGACACATCGGTCCTGGGCCCAACCCGCGCCCGACCAGGTCGAGCACCTGCGTGCAGGCGCGCTCCATGACGCTGCGGGCGCGCATCACCTCGTGTCGGTGCGCCTGTTTGGGCTCCGCATCGATCAGGGCAGCCACTTCACGCAGCAGCGCCGCGCTGGTGGCGAGCTGCATGTCGACCTCGCCCAGAAGCCCCGAGACGACACCCGCCTGCGCGGCGTTTTCCGCACGGCGCAATGGCTCGGCCAGCGCAGCGGCACCGCCAAACCAGCAGGCTGCGATGCCGGCACCGCCGTGCCAGAATCCCGGACGATCCAGATACGCATTGCTCGCTCCGATCTCCACCGCCGGCACCTGGTCGAACCGCGCGGTGCCGCTCGGAATGCGGGCCATGCCGGTGGCGGCCCAGCTGCTGGCTTCCACCTGCAGCCCGGGATGGCGCGCATCGATCAGGAACAGACGCGAGCGTTCGTCATCGCGCACGGTGACCAGCGCCACATCCACCCAGCCTGCGCCGGAGCACCACGGCTTGTTCCCGCTGAGCGTGCGTCCGCACGGGTCCAACTGCAGTGTGGACGCCGGCCCTTCCGCCGCCCACACCGCGCCCAGCGCATCGGCCGGCGGCAGGCGTTCCGGAGCCAGCGCAAGCAGAATGGCACGCAGGTCGTAGTGGGCTTCCAGCACCTTGGCCAGGCACAGGTCCTCGCCGGCGATATGCGCCAGTGCCCGCCAGCGGCCCACCGTATCGCCTCCGCCGGGCATCGGAAGCGCAGGTACCTGCTGGATCCACGCGCGGGACTGGGCGAGCACCGGGTTACCGGGCCACTCGTGCACGGCGCTTTGCATCACGGCGGCCATTACGCGGACTCCTGACCGGGCGCGTCACTGCGGTGTAGATAGGTCAATGCACGCATGCAAGGTCTCCAGTAAGCGAAGAGCTATTGATACCGGTCGTGTCATCGGCTGACGGTGACCCCGGTGTGTCGGCGATGTGCAGCGCGTGCGATGCAGGCATTCACCGCAATGGGTGTCGCGTCCGAAGTCGGCGAGCAATGTAGAAGCGTCGCGCGCAGCATCGCAGGCTCATTCACAAAGGAGTTGCCCCATGCACGCACCGTCCCCTGCCCGCTTTCGACTGGAAGGCAAAGTCGCGCTCATCACCGGAGCCAGTGCGGGCATCGGCGAAGCCGCCGCCCTGCGTTTTGCCGCCGAAGGCGCACGCCTGGTCCTCGGCGCCCGCGGGGAGGAACGCCTGCACGCCGTGGTCGCCCGCATCAACGAAGGGGGCGGCACGGCGATTGCCTGCGCCGGTGATGTCGCTGACCCTGACTATGCGCCGCGCATGGTCGCGCTGGCGCTTGAGCGCTTTGGACGCCTGGATGTTGCCTTCAACAACGCGGGTTCGGTTGGCCGGCTTGCCCCGGCGGTTGAGCTGGGTACCGACGATTGGCAGGCATGCCTGCAGACCAACCTGAGCAGCATGTTCCATGCCGCCCGCGCACAGCTGCCGCCCATGCTGGCGGCCGGCCGCGGCTCGCTGATCTTTACCTCCACCTTCGTGGGGCACACGGTGGGGATGCGGGGAATGGCGGCTTACGCCGCTGCCAAGGCCGGCGTACTGGGACTGACCCAGGTGCTGGCTGCGGAATCCGGGGCGCACGGGGTGCGGGTGAATGCGCTGCTGCCCGGCGGCACCGTGACAGAGGGGGCCGCTGACTTCATCAACGACCCCGATTCGCGGCGTTACATCGAAAGCCTGCATGCGCTGCAGCGGCTGGCGTCGCCGGAGGAAATCGCGGAAGCCGCCCTCTTCCTGGCGTCGGATGCCGCCAGCTTCATCACCGGCAGCAACCTGCGGGTGGACGGCGGGGTTTCGATCTACCGGAACTGAGCGACCATCGCCCGTTCGCAGTGCTGCCAGATGCCCTCGGCGAAGACATACCGCGTCTGCATGCGGCCGCGCGGGGGCACCGGTGCCTCCAACGGGGGCGCTGCCGGTGGCGGATCCCGTTCCGGCGGTGCCTCGTTCGGCGGATCCTCGCGGGTGGGCTCTTCCGGCGGCGGTGCCTCCACCGGGGGCTCAGGCTGTGCCGGGTTGGGATCCGGCGGCGGCGGAACCTGCGAGCGGAGGGTGTGGGCGGGTACGGTGATCGGCTGCATGGAGAACGGGGGCGGGAGAATCCACCCCCACCCTCTCATTCCGCGCGTCAACGCATGGCGATGACCCGTTTCACGCGGGGTGCGCAGGTGCCGACCTGCCACCGAAGCCTCTGCGGAATGCCTTGAGGCAGGACCTCAGGACGAGACCCGCCAGCAGTCCCGCACGAACCGCCTTCTTGACCACCACTTCGGTCTTTACCTTCCGGGTGTCATCGCGAAGCCTCAGCGTGATGTATCCCGGCCCCAGTTCGACCGCCATCCGGTCCCCTACCCGGACCCCGCATGCTTCCATCCACAGACCGCGCAGCCGGGTGGCAGGAATCGGAACATCACCGAGTTCGCCCCGGCAGCCGGGATAATGCAGCGGCTCGATCAGAACGCTCTTGGGCTTGTACCAATAGACTTTGCGCTTGGGGAACTTCTCAGCAAGCGGATCGTTTTCTTCTACACGCATGTGCTACCTCGCCGATGGAAGGCTCCCTCGCCAGGATTGGCGAGGGAGTCGGGAGGCTCAACTCCGTCAAACTGACGACGGCGCGACGTATTTCCTTGAAGGTGTTGTATTTCGCCACCCTCCCGACGCTGGTCGAACAGGTACAGCTACTGACAACTGAGGAGTTGAGGCCTCAGAGCGCACACCATGCACCATTGAATTCGGCGAATGAACTCAATGTCCTTCAATGATATCGAGGTGATCGATAGACATGATCTATCGATGACGCGAGCTGCACGATTTCAGATGCACTACGTCACAGAAAGGGCGCGTTTTTGGCTGTCTGCGTCAATGGCGTGCCGAATCGGAAATGAAGAAATCGCGCGAAAATCATCGCCTGCCGATGACGCATTCACCGCACTCGACTGCCGAAAACACATCAACACCCGCTGATGTCGGACCGGTAGGGTCGGTTCCCAAACGACTGCCGATAACGCATCAACACCCGGTGACGCATGACAACCATCGAACTGGTAACGCCGGCCGTTGGCCGGCCCTCATGAACGATGATCCACCGCCTGGGT
>JAEWLO010000444.1 GCA_023457475.1 Pseudomonadota bacterium
TCACACTCCCTCACCACCCGCCACGTCTTGCCCCTGCAACACGAAACGATTACTGTGTCGCCCATTCACAAAAGTGACCGGGCTTCGGCCAGGTCCCACCCAAAAAGGACTGCGGGACAATGGTGTCAGGGAAGATGCGTACACGCGCACATCGCGCGTGGCTGCTGGTCTGCGTACTCGTGACCAGCGTTTCAGGTGCGGCACAGGCCGCCGAAAAATCCCAGCAGGCCTACTGGGCCGGTTTCGCCTACACCGCCGACCAGAGCGCGGTGAAGGCCAGCACGCCGCGCACGGCCGCTGTCCTCGAGACGCGCGGTCTGGTGCCGCTCAACCAGGCCCTGTGGGCCCGGTTGAAGGCCAAGCCGCCGACCACGCTTGAACTGATTGATCAGCCGCTGGCCATGCTCGACGGCACGACCAGCGCCACGGTGCTGGCCACGGCGCTGGACCGCGAGCTGATCTCGGTGGAGCCGATCGGCGGCCAGTACAAGGTGCTGGTGGAAGTGGCGCTGCAGGCGCTGTTCTTCGATTTCCGCGAGCGCCAGGTGGTGGCCTCGTACCCGATCACGCTGCAGCGGATCGATGTGCAGGACTATCGTCCGGACGCCGACGAAGTGGACGCGATCATTGCCGACCTGCTCTACGGCAACGCCGCCACCAGCCTGCCGCAGGTGCTGGGCGCGACGCTGGCCCAGGCGAAGCTGCCGGAAGCGTCGGTGCGCCGCCTGCAGGTGGGTGAGGTGACCCTGTCGGATGCCGCGCGCGCGAAGCTGCCGGACCCGGCGATGGAGCCGGTGCTGCGCGCGACGCTGGCGCATGAGCTGTCCAAGGCACTGTCGGCCAATACCGGCATCGGTCTGCTGCCGCCGGCCACCGGCCAGGCGATCGGCGGGGCGATGGCCGCGCGCTTTGCCGACGGCAAGGTCTACCAGCTGAAGATTCCCGAAGCGGACTACGTGGTCAAGCTGACCCTCGACAACCTCAAGCACGGCGTGATCAACGAAACGCCGGCGGTGAAGACGATGCTGTTCGGCGCGTTCTTCAACGTGGCGGTGGTGGAGCCGTTCTCGGGCAAGGTGTTCTTTGACCAGCCGCTGCGCAAGGGGGCCACCAAGGTGGTGCCGGTGACGCAGTGGCAGGTGGACCAGTGGTCGGCCGCCTATGAAACCACGCTGGCGGGGCTGGATGCCTTCGCCGGTGCCGCCGCCAAACGCGCGGACTCGCGCGCCTGGCTCGACGAACAGAAGCCCGGCGGCAAGCCGCTGCAGCAACAGACCCAAGCCCTCCAGGAGTTGATCAAGTCATGCCGTTGATTCGTGCCGTACTGCTGATTCTCATCGCGCTGATGGTGGCCGCGCCTGTCGCGGCGCAGAGCGCCAGTTCCCGGGGTACCGGCTCGGCCAGCTATGGCCTGCGCCTGAGTGCCGACACCCGCGCCCAGGCCCTGAACAAGGCCAAGGTGAACGCACTGGAGGCGTACATCGCTGAATCCGGTGCGGCCAAGCTGCGCCTGTTCGAAGCACGTCGTGATGAGTTCATCGGCGACGTCGATCGCTACGTGATCTCGGCGGTGCCGCTGTCGGATACCGAAGACAAGAAGGCCAAGACCTACACTGTCACCGTGCGCGCGGAGATCAACACCACGCTGCTGCAGACCAAGCTGGATGCCGGTTCGGCAACCGCAGGCGCACGCGGCAACGAACGCTCGCTGCTGACCTTCCTGTTCATGGCACGCTCGCAGGACACCGTGCAGTCGTTCCAGGACAAGGAATACCGCCGGGTGGACGCCAGCGCCAGCTACGACGAGAAGACCCGCGAAGGCGACAGCTTCCGCGGCAACTCGGTGAGCACCAGCGGCAGCATCAACCAGAACGCGTCGGTGTCGATGACCTCCGGGGGCAGCACCACCCAGCGCAGCGACAACATCTCCTGGAAGGTGGCCAACGCCAATGAAGTCAACGCCACCATGACCGGTGCCTTCAGCGCGGCCGGCTATGAGGTGGTGGAAGCGGAATACGTGGAAGGCGAGAGCCGGGGCCTGCTCAGCATCGAGCGCATCCGCAAGGACTTCAGCACCGGCAACGACCTCTCCGCGGCCACGCTGCGCGACACCGCCAACGGCATCAAGGCGGCCAGCATTCCGTATCTGGCGGTCGGCACGCTGGACGTGGGCATGCGCGACCGTGATCCGGTCAGCGGCAACACCCGCGTGTTCGTCACCGTCACCGGCAAGGTGCTGGACGTGAGCGGGCGCTTCCCGAAGACGGTGTCGTCGGTGGGTCCGGTGCAGTTCTCCGGCACCGGCCCGAACGAGACCGTGGCCCGCACCAACGCCCTGCAGATCGCCGCCGAAAAAGGCGCGCAGCAGATGATCAACGAACTGAACGTCAAGGCCGTGCGTTGATCGCGCGGTTGTCCATCTTTCAAACAAGGGAATGCTCATGATCCGCAAGACTCTCATCGCCCTGGCCATCGCCACTGCCTTCACCGCGCCGGCCCACGCCCAGTTCGGCAAGCTCAAGGATCTGGCCGGCGGCGGTTCGTCGTCCTCCGCGTCGTCGTCCGCACCGAGCGAAGCCGACCAGGAAGCCCTGGTGCGTCGCTTCGTCGCCTCGCAGTCGCATTCGCTGCAGGCGCAGAGCTCGTTCGCGCAGGCCTTCGGCCTGGCCGAGCAGGTGAAGCTGCTGGAAGCCGAGCGCATGGCGCTGTCGTCGGGTTCGGTGAACGTGGACCAGATGAAGAAGTCGGTCTCGGTCAGTGAAGCCGCCCAGGCCGCCATCGACGAGCGCGTTGCCGCGCAGCCGGAACTGAGCGCCGAATCGAAGCAGCACTACGCCGAAGGCCTGGTCTCGCTGGTCGCCTCGGCCGCCGAAGGCCAGAAGCTGAGCGGCGAGTCGAGCAACTTCGCCAACGGCATGAAGAACCTGGGCGCGACCCAGCTGGCCACGGTCGGCCGCAAGCTGGCCGCCGGTGCGTGGGTGGCCAAGGAATCGCCCGGCTACCTGAAGGGCCTGTACTCGTCCTCCAAGGCCGCGCTGACCTTCGCCAAGGCCTCGAAGATCAAGGTGCCGGGCAACGCCGAATCGATGCTCGATTCGCTCTGATACGCAGGAAAGCCTCCGCATGCATACCTCCGCACGCCTGTTGACCCTGGCCCTCACCGCCACCCTGCTCGCCGCCTGCGGCAAGCAGGAGGCCCCGGTGGAGGACAAGGCCGCCCCGAAGCCCGAATCGAAGCTGGAACAGCCGGTGGCGGAAACGCCTGCACGCGGCGGTCCCGATTTCGGCGGTACCACCAAGGTCGCGCGTGAAGCCGACGGCATCGGCAGCACGCCGGAGCTGGCCGTGCTCAACGCGTTGCAGTCGGCGGTGGCCCAGGTGAACGGCGTGCGTGTGGCCAGCCAGATGCAGAGCCTGCGTGCGGGCCTGCATGTGGATGTGGACGGTGAACACGTCGGCGACATCCGCGCCGACGCGTTCACGCAGCAGGTGATCGCCGGTTCGCAGGGCGCGGTGCTGGGGTACCAGATCCTCTCGCAGGAAGAAGTGAGCCAGCTGGACGAGGAAGTCATTGCCCGCGTGCGCGCCAGCGATGCGGGCTACAGCTACTCCGCGTCGGCCTCGGCCAGCGGCTCGGCTTCGGCGCAGGCCGAAGCGGCCGGCGGCGGTGGTTCGGCCTCGGCCAGCGTCAAGGAAAGCTACAAGGAACAGGCTCAGGTGGAGGCCACGCGTGGTGCGCAGTCGTTTGAAGGCGACTACAGCCACAAGAAAATGCGCAGTTACTGGAAGGTGCGCGTGCGCGCCGACATCGCCCAGTACCGCGCGCCGGACGAGAAGGGCCGGCCGAAGATCGTGGTCGCGCAGCCGCATGTGCGCGCCCGCACCTACGCGGTCGGCGACGGCCGGGTGGAGAGTGAGGAAGTGGCCCGCGCGATCCGCGCACGCCTGAGCGATACGCTGACCCAGACCCAGCGCTTCATCGTGCTGGACCGGGAATTCGGCGACGAGATGCAGGCCGAGATCGACCACATCAACAGCGGCAACGTACGCCTGCAGGACACCGCGCGGCTGGGCCAGCAGCTGGCCACGGACCTGATCCTGGTCCCGACCATTGAACGTTTTGAGTATCCGCGCAGCGTGCGCAACCTGCGCATGTCCGACCGCCAGGTGACCTCGTATTCCGGCGGCGGGCGCATAACCCTGCGCCTGATCAATGCCACCACCGGCGAAGTGGTGATGTCCGACAGCTTTGACCACCAGCTGGCCGGCACCGGTCCGAGCACCCTGCCGCGCGTGGTGGATGGCAAGGGCATGGCGGCGGCGATGATGGATTCGCTGTCCGGCCAGATCGGCACCGCGATCATCACCGAAATCTTCCCGGTCTCCGTGGTGTCGGTGAGCGGCGACCAGGTGGTGCTGAGCCAGGGCGGCGATGCGCTGAAGGTCGGCCAGCGCTGGCAGGCCGTGAGCCTGGGCGAGGAGCTGAAGGACCCGCAGACCGGCAATTCGCTGGGCCGCAACGAGTCGCCGTGCTGCACGATCCGCATCGACCGCGTGGCCGCGAAGACCTCCTACGGCACCATCGAAGGTGGCGCGGACCTCGGCGGCACGGCGTTCAAGCCGGGCTCGATCGAACTGCGCGCACAGGCGACCCCGGCGAAGCAGACGGCCGCCGCCGCGCCCGCCAGCGAAGGCACCGCCAAGCCCAAGGCCGCCCGCGCGGCCGCCCCGAAGCCGGCGGCACCTGCCGAAGATCCGAACTGGTAACGAACGGTCCGGCACCGCGAGGTCCGGCCAACGGCCGGCGGGTACGCGTCATCGCATGCGCGCTGCC
>JAEWLO010000445.1 GCA_023457475.1 Pseudomonadota bacterium
GTGCAGCTGGCCGCCCTCGCAGCGCAGCGCGATGACGATGGTGCCGCCTGCGGGCAACCGCGAAATGCCGTGCAGCACCGCGTTTTCCACCAGGGGTTGCAATACCAGGCGTGGCATCGGCAGCGACCACGGCAGCGGCTCCTCGCGCTCCCACTGCACCTGCAGACGGTCTCCAAGACGCAGGGACTCGATGGACAGATAGGCTTCGGCCAACTCGCATTCGGCCTGCAGCGTGGAATCGCCCTCACCTGCGCCCAGGGCGGCACGGAACAGGTCGGACAGATCCAGCACCGCGCGCTCGGCCACTTCCGGGTCGCGTCGAACCAGGCTGGCGATCAGATTCATGCTGTTGAACAGGAAATGCGGACGAATGCGCGCCTGCAGCGCGTCCGCCTGCGCACGCGCGTTGGCCACGGTCTGCGCGCTCCAACGATCGCTGACATAGAAGTAGCGCAACACCAGCGCGACGATCAGCGTGGTCACCGTGGCGCAGCCGAGAGTAAAGCGCCAGAACCCGACTTCCGCAGTGAACCCGGCGGTTCCCAGCACGTCGTAGAGCGCATGCACGATGCCGGTGCAGAGAGCGGCGATCAACGCCGCCCCGCCCACCGCCACCAGCATGCCCGGCAGTGCCGGCAGGCGCGACAGGAGTACACGACCCGCGCAGAGACTCACCGCGACCGCCAACGCGATCCACAGCGCCAGCCCGCTGGCCGAGAGGAAATCGGACAGCCCCCATTGCCGGCTGCCATCCGGCGCGAGCGCCACCACCACCACCACCAGCTCGGCCATGCCCAGCATGGCTCCCAGCCGGGGCAGTCGGCACAGGTCGGGCAGCCAGGACTGCTGGCGCGGGTCGTTCATGGCTCAGGCCTGCGCGAAACGCTTGTCCATCCAGTCGCCCAGCGCCTGGATTTCCTCGGCGCACACCTGGTGGGCCATGAAATAGGCATGCCATTCCAGAGGGAAGCCGATCTCCTTCAGTGCCTTGGCGCTATGCACCGCCACATCCTGCGGAATGACCGGATCCTTCTGGCCGTGCGCCATGAACACCGGCGGCAGCGGGCCCTCCGCCGCAGCCTGTGCCACGGCGGCATCGGCATCCGGCAGATAGGTGGACAGCGCGATCAGGCCTGCCACCGGCCAGCGGCGGCGCAGCGCGGCACTGAGGATGATCGCCCCGCCCTGCGAGAACCCGGCCAGCAGGATGCGTTCGGCGGGAATGCCGCGGGCGATCTCTGCTTCAATCAGGGCGTCCAGCAGCAGCACCGAGGCCGCCACGCCGGCGCTGTCGGCACGCGAACGGAAGTCCATGCCGACAATGTCGTACCACGCCCGCATCGGCAGGCCGTTGTTGATCGTGATCGGCTGCACGGGCGCATGGGGAAACACGAAGCGGATCGCGGGCCACTCCGCGCGCAGCAATTCCGGCACGATCGGCGCGAAGTCGTTACCGTCGGCCCCGAGGCCATGCAGCCAAAGTACCGACCATTGCGGGTTCGGACCGGTTTCGTTGACGACGGTTTCCAGCGACTGCGGCATCGGGCATCTCCAGGGGGTCTGGAGGCATTATGCCCGGCGCAGCCACGCAGGGCGTGGCTCTACGGCACAGGTCACGTTCCGGGGACGCGCATGGTGCCTCAGCCGCCCGCAGTGCGCTCCGCCGCTTTGCGGCGCAACTCCGCCGCACGCACCAGAATGGTCGGCGGGTTCAACTCTTCCGGAATATCCATCAACCCCAGGCGGCGCATGAACGAGCCGGCGCGGCGATCGGAGGTGAGCGCCACCACCGGAATGGCCAGCACCATGCCCACCACCACCGGGGCCATCCACGCCGCCAGCGACGGGGACACCGCATAGGCCAGCACGCCCATGAACAACCCGAACACGCTCAGGCCGCCGTAGCCGCGGATCAACGCCGGCCACGAAATGCCGCCGTCGTCGCGGTGCTGTGCTTCCCAGCCCGAATCCTTGCCGGCCAGCACTTCGGCCACGCCGCGCGACTGCACGTACATCACCACCGGTGCCATCAGCGCGGCCAGCAGCGTCTCCAGCAGCATCGAAATGAAGGCGCGGATGCCGCCCCCGCACCCGCGTCGTTCCGCCGGATCGACCAGCATCGCGACATAGCCCAGCACCTTCGGCAGCAGCAGCACCGCCATGGTGATGGCGAACATGCGGATGACTTTTTCTTCGTCCTGCGCGCGCCAGTACACACCGGGCGAGATATGCAGCACATCGTTGAAATCGATGCCGCCCTGGAACAGCGGAATGGCGATGCCGACCAGCATCAACATGCCCCACATCGGGGCGGTGAAGTAGTGGCCGATGCCGATCATCATGTGCATGCGGCTGACCCAGTGCAGGCCTCTGGAGGCCACCACTTTTGCGTGCTGCAGGTTGCCCTGGCACCAGCGGCGGTCGCGCACCAGCATGTCGGTCAGCGTGGGTGGACCCTCTTCATAGCTGCCCTTGAGATACGGCACCATGTGAGTGGCCCAGCCGCCACGGCGCATCAGTGCCGCCTCGACGAAGTCGTGGCTGAGCACGTGCCCACCAAACGGCTGGCGTCCCGGCAACGGCGGCAGGCCGGCGTTCTCGGCGAAGGCCTGGGTGCGGATCACCGCATTGTGCCCCCAGTAGTTGCTCTCCGCGCCATGCCACCACGCCACGCCGCGCCCGATCACCGGGCCATATACGCGTCCGCCGAACTGCTGCATGCGCGCGAACAGCGTGCGCCCACCGATGACCGCCGGCAGCGTCTGGATCAAACCCACGTCGGGGTTGTGCTCCATGCCCGCCACCAGCCGCACGATGGTGTCGCCGGTCATCAGGCTGTCGGCGTCAAGGATCAGCATCTGCGGATAGCCGGCACCGAACCGGCGCACCCAGTCGGCGATGTTGCCTGCCTTGCGGCCGCTGTTGTCGCCGCGGCGACGGTAGAACAGGCGGTCGTGGCCGTTCACGGCGTCGCACAGTTCGGCGAAGGCCTGCTCCTCGGCCGCGCCGATGTCCTCACGGCGCGTATCGCTGAGGACGAAGAAGTCGAACTTGTCGAGCTGCCCGGTGCTGGCCACCGATTCGTAGATGGCCTGCAGGCCGGCCAACAGGCGGTGCGGGTCTTCGTTGTAGGTGGGCATGAGCAGAGCGGTGCGGGTGTGCACCTGGGGCAGCGGCTCGTCCGGGTCGATACCCAGTTTGTAACCGCGATCGAACACAGCGGTCAGGAACCCCGCCACGGCACCGGCGAATGACAGCGCGATCCACGCGAACAATGCCACGAACAACACCAGCAGGCAGGCTTCCAGCACCGTGACGCCATTGCTGGCCAGCACTTTCCACATCATGTACGTGGCGGCCACGGTCATCGCGGCTGTGCCACCCAGGATGTAGAAACGGCGCAGTGCCATCATCCGCGGTGCGGTGCGCTGCCGGGGCACCTGCAGCTGCCCGTCGCGGAAGCTCTGCTCGGGCATCGCCAAGGGCGTTTCCGCGGGCAGCACTGCATGGCCCGCGTCGAGCACGGTATTGACGGCCTGCACACTCATGCGCCGCTACCCTGCCGCGCGGTGCTGGTCTCATTACCGATGCGCGCAATGGCGCGTGCCTGAGCTGCCTGGATCAGGCTCCGCAGAGCCTGCCACTGATGACGATCACTACCCGAACCCACGAACACTCCAAAGAGCTGAGGCGAAAAATGCGGCTCAGCATAGGGGTGGAAATGTAAGGTCGGTGCGAAGGGGCCTGTCGCTGGGCCCCGCGCATTCAGGAATGTGGCGCGACGCCCGCTACGGCTTGAATCGATCCAAGTACCTGCAGCCCCCGCCCCGCAAGGGCTGCGTATTCATGAATGTGGCGAGGCTCCTGCCCCCGACACGCCCTCGCCTGCGAGCGGCGGCCCGACGGTCTCGTGGCCGGTTGCGGGGGCCAAGTGCGCAGAATGCGCCCCGGCGGTCAGGCGGGACGGACGTCCACGGCCACATCCGGGGCGACCGGTGCCCGCGCCAGGGCGCGGCTGGCGGCCTGGGAAAACTGCAGCTGGGCCAGCCTGTGCTGCGCCTGGGTAGCGACCGGACAAGGCGCGATGAGCGGACCGGCAGGCGGGCGCTCGGGCGAAGTTACGACACGCGACATGATCTGATTTCCGTTTCCTTTCAGTGTGTCCGCCGGGCTCCCCGCCCGACGGAATGCGCACCCTATATGAAAATGCAGAAGATTGTGTGACGGGGCGTCTGGGGCGCTCAATGCGGGTCTGCAGTCCCGGCAGACCGGCCCACGCGCTCGACAAGCGTCTGGCTGGCGGCATTGAGGCCCACGACGTCCAACTGCGCGCCGTGCCGCCTCAACTTCTCCACGACCTGCTCCAGCGCCGCCACCGCACTGAGATCCCAGAAGTGCGCCTGCGCGAGGTCGATCACCACCCGCGTCGCGGCGTGCTGAAAATCGAAGCTGGCGGCGAACTGGCCGGCGGAGGCGAAGAACACCTGGCCGCGCACGGTGTAACGCTGATTGCCTTCCGCGTCGGCGGTGACATCGACATCAAGCATGCGCCCCACCTTGCGCGCGAAGAACAGTGCCGAGAGCAGCACACCGGTGAGCACTCCTTTGGCCAGGTCATGCGTGGCCACGGTGACCACCACGGTAGCGAGCATCACCAGCGAGGAACTCTTTGGATGGGTGCGCAGCTCCACGAACGAACGCCAGTGGAAGGTCCCGATACTGACCATGATCATCACCGCCACCAGCGCCGCCATGGGGATCTGGCGGACCCATTCCGCGCCATAGACCACCAGCAGCAGCAACAGCACGCCGGCCCACAGGCAGGACAGCCGGCCGCGCCCACCGGACGATACGTTGATCACCGACTGGCCGATCATCGCGCAGCCGCCCATGCCGCCGAACAGCCCGGCGGTGATGTTGGCCAGGCCCTGCCCCGCGCATTCGCGGTTGCGCTGGCTGGGGGTGTCGGTCATGTCTTCGACGATCTGCGCGGTCATCATCGACTCCAGCAGGCCCACCACCGCCAGCGTCGCCGACACCGGCAGCAGCAGCCGCAACGTGTCCCAGGTCAGGGGTACGTCGGGAAGGAAGAAGCGCGGCAGACTGTCGGGCAGCGCGCCCATGTCGCCGACGGTACGCACGTCCCAGTGCAGGCCGATGGACAGCGCGGTGAGCACCACGATCGCCACCAGTGCGGAAGGCACCGCGCGGGTGAAGCGGGGCAACAGGTAGATGATGCCCAGGCCTGCGGCGCAGACCGCCCATACCTGCCCGCCGCGCCCGATCAGCTCGGGCATCTGCGCCAGGAAGATGAGGATCGCCAGCGCATTGACGAAGCCGGTGATGACCGAACGCGAGACAAAACGCATCAACGCACCCAGCTTCAACGCGCCAGCGATCACCTGCAGCACCCCGGCCAGGAGGGTGGCGGCCAGCAGATACTGCAGCCCGTGGTCCTTGACCAGATCCACCATCACCAGCGCCATCGCGCCGGTCGCCGCCGAGATCATGCCCGGCCGCCCCCCGGCGATGGCCGTGATCACGGCGATGCAGAACGAGGCATACAGGCCGACCTTCGGATCCACGCCGGCGATGAGGGAAAACGCGATGGCCTCCGGGATGAGGGCCAGAGCCACTACGGTGCCGGACAGCAGATCACCGCGGACATTGCCGAGCCATTGCTGGCGCAGCGGAAAAGAAACGGACATGAACGAGACTCCACGCGACAACCGGCGGTCGTCGCGAACCTGAAAGAAGGAAAGCAGGGCGCAGCCGAAAGGTCAGCGCGGTTTCAGGGCGGGGTCATCACAGGCCAGCGGCTCATGGGGATCAAGTGCGGCGCGCAGCATACCCCGCGTCCGCCGGTGGCACAAACATCGCCTGCACGCTGCGCAGCAGTTCCTGCACGTTGAACGGCTTGGGCAGCAGCGCCATGCCCGGGCCAAGGAACTCACCGCGTTCCGCCGCCTGCTCGGTATAGCCGGTGATGAACAGCACCGGCAATTGCGGATGCAGCGCCCGCGCCGCGTCGGCCAGCTCGCGTCCGTTCATGCCGGGCAGGCCGACGTCGGAGAGCAGCAGGTCGACCGGCTCCGGTCCGTGCAGATGCAGCAGCGCCTGCTGCGCATTGTCCGCCGCGACGACCTCATAGCCGGCCTCGACCAGCATCTCGCGCACCATCATGCGCACCGATTCGGTGTCGTCCACCAGCAGGATGCGCTGCGCGCCACCGCGATGCGAGGCAGTATCGTGGACGCGCTCATGGGCCATCGCGGCCTGGCCCTGCGGCAGCAGCAATTCGATCTCCGTGCCCTCGCCCTGCTCGCTCGCGATGCGCGCCACTCCACCGGACTGGCGTGCAAAGCCATACGTCATCGACAAGCCGAGCCCAGTGCCCTCGCCCTGCGGCTTGGTGGTGAAGAAGGGCTCGAACACCTTGGCCAGCAGCTCCGGCGCGATACCGCTGCCGTTGTCCAGCACCTTCACGCTGATGTAGTCGCCCGGTGCCAGTTCATGGTCGCGCTCGACGCGGACGGCGTTGGTGCGGATGCGGATCAGCCCCTGGCCGGCGAGCGCATCGCGCGCATTGATCACCAGGTTGAGAATGACGTTCTCGAACTGGTTGGGATCGGCCACGGCGGCAAGCGGCGCGTTTCCGAGCTGAAGTTCCAGTTCGACGTTCTCGCCGATCGAACGCAGCAGCATGTCTTCCAGCGAACGGATGCGCGCCACCACGTCGAACGTCTGCGGGTCCAGCGGCTGCTTGCGCGCGAACGCCAGCATGCGCTGGGTGAGCGCGGCGGCACGGTGGGCCGAGGCGGT
This sequence comes from Pseudomonadota bacterium, assembly GCA_023457475.1. Lineage (GTDB taxonomy): Bacteria > Pseudomonadota > Gammaproteobacteria > Xanthomonadales > Xanthomonadaceae > Stenotrophomonas. Next base: position 6,823 of record JAEWLO010000445.1, read on the forward strand.
GGCCAGATCGACGTAACGTGAGGCTTTGTCCCATTTGCCGCTGGTGGCCGCGATCTCGATCATGTCCAGACCGGAGATGATCGTGGTGAGCAGGTTGTTGAAATCATGCGCGATGCCGCCGGTGAGCTGGCCCAGCGAATCCATCTTCTGCGCCTGCAGCAGCTCCATTTCGGTGCGTTCGCGTTCGGCGATCTGGAAGGCAAGCTCGGTGTTGGCGGTTTCCAGTTCCTGGCGCTGCTCGGTTTCGCGCGCGTGGTGTTCGGTGGTGTCCTCCACCAGCACCAGGCCCTGGCCGGGCGCACCGTACGGCGTCACCCGCCATTCGGTCATGCGCAGTACGCCCTGCACCGGCAGCGCGAACGTTCCCTGCCAGCGCTGGCCGGCCCGCAATGCCACCTGCAGCGCCGCCAACGGTCCCTCTTCATGGCCAAGTACATGCGCCAGCTGATCCGGCAACGCGTTGTCGCCAATCAGCCGCTGGAACGCGGTGTTGGCATCGTGGACGGTCAATCCGGCATCCAGGACCGCGATGGGCGCATTGATCTGGCGGAAGATTTCGCCGAAGCGCGTTTCGGCTTCCCGCAGTGCCTCTTCGGCACGGCGCGCGCGCAGCAGGCTGCGCAGCGTCGCCAGCAGTACATCCGGGTCCACGGGGTGGACCAGGTACGCATCGGCACCGGCGTTGAGGCCGGTGATGAGGTCGCCGGTGGCGATCGACGCGGCCGAGACGTGCACCACGGGCAGCAGCTGGTTGCGCGTACTGCCACGCAGCTGGCGCACCACGTCGAAGCCGCTCATGTCCGGCAGGTTCACGTCCAGCACCAGCGCGCCGTAATCGGTCTCGGCCAGCTTCAGCAGGCCTTCGCCGCCGCTGCCGGCCTCGTCCACCCTGAAGCCGTGATGCTGCAGGGTGCGGCGGACGGCGTAGCGGGTGGCGATGTTGTCATCCACCACCAGGATGCAGTCACGATTGGGCATTGTCCGGCTCCGTGGCGATCTTCGACGGCAGGATCACGTAGAACTCCGATCCCTCCCCGACCTGGCTTTCGACGCCCACCGTGCCCCCCAGCAGCTCGGCGAAGCGCCGGCACAGCGAGAGGCCGAGACCGGTGCCGCGCAATCCGCGCTGCAGCGGCGTGTCGATCTGCACGAAGTCCTTGAACAGGGTCGAGATCACATCGGGCGCGATGCCGATACCCGTGTCGCGTACGCTGAAACGGACATGCTCCGCATCTTCCAGCCGCGCCGACACGATCACCTGGCCATTGACGGTGAACTTGAGCGCGTTGGAAATGAAGTTCCGCAGGATCTGCGCCAGCTTCTTGTCGTCGGTGTACAGCATCGGCAGCGGCGGTGGATCCAGGAACACCAGATCCACCCGGTTGCCTTCCACCAGCGGGCGGAACATGCCGCGCAGCGCCGAGAACAGGTCCATCAGGTCGAACCACGCCGGCGAAATGGTGATACGCCCGGCTTCGATCTTGGCCAGGTCCAGCAGGTCGTCCACCATCTCGCGCAGCTCGGCGGCCGAGGCGCTGATGAAGCGCACCTGGCGCAGCTGTTCGTCGTTGAGCGGGCCGTCCATCCCGTCTTCCAGCAGCCGGGTCATGCTGAGAATGGAGCCCAGCGGGGTGCGGAACTCGTGGCTCATGTACGACAGGAACCGGCTCTTGAGGTCGGACACCTCGCGCAGCTGTTCGGCCTGCTGGTCCAGTTCGGCATACAGCGCCAGCACGCCCTGGTTGGTTTCTTCCAGCTCCATGCGCAGCGCTTCGTTCTGCTCGCGCAGCTGCTGCAGGTCCGGCTCGGGCGATGACACGTTCAATGCAGGTCTCCAAGGCGCAGGGCCACGATGCAGGTGTCGTCGCGACCGCGGTCGAAGTCGCGCTGCAGCACCGCCACGATCAGGGCCGGATGGCGGAAGAACAAACCAGGGTAATCGCGCAGGCTCCAACGCCCCTGCAGGCCATCACTGTGCATGACCAGCAGCGTGCCAGCAGCCGCGTGAAAATTGAATGGCTGGGCCTTGCGGAACTGGACCCCGACAATCCCCGGATGCGAGGCCATGCCGCGTGAGCCAGCCGGTTCGCAGAGGCTCGCGGCGATGTTGCCGACGCCGGCGAACTGCAGCTGTCCGGTATCCATCTCCACGTGCGCTACGGCCGCCGCACCGCCCCGGGTGCCGGACATGCCCGCATGCAGGGCCGCCATGACCTCACCCGCCGGCACGGTGCCCCGGCCGGCCGCCGCGGCCACGCCGGCGTGCGCCGCCTCCGATGCCTGCAGCCCGTGCCCGAGTCCATCGATGACGGTGAGACTGACGGTCGTACCCGTGGCATGCAGATGCCACGCGTCGCCCGATACCGGCTCATGCTTCATCGGCAGGCGCAGTGCACCGTAGGCCACATCCACATCGCGCGGGCACCGGCTGGCGTAGATGCGTGCCACCAGGACCGCCCCCTTGCTGTCCGACCACAGCTCCAGCACGGTGGCCTGGCGCTGGATGGCACCCAGCCCAAGCCCCTGCGTGCCGCCGGTGGAGTACCCGTCGGGCAATGCCTGGGCGAGCGAGAACCCGGGCCCGTTGTCCACCGCGCACAGCTCCACGCCCTGTCCGCCACGTCCGCAGACCAGGGACAGGTACATGCGGCCGTCGCGGCCATGCTTGAGGATGTTGGTCGCCATTTCCGTGGCGGCCAGCGCCACGCGTCCGGCGTCCATCTCGTCGAAGCCCGCCTGCTGGGCCAGCGACAGCGCTTCGCGCCGTGCCTGCCCGACCTGCGAAGCTTCCTCCACGGCCACGACCCGAGTGACGTGGCCGGAGAAATTCAGATCCATTTGATGATGGTGACCCGCGTGCCCTGGCCCGGCGCACTCTGCAGTTCGAACACGTCCACCAGCCGGCGCGAGCCGGAGAGACCCAGGCCCATGCCCTTGCCGGACGACCAGCCATCGGTCAGCGCCTGCTCCAGGTTGGGAATGCCCGGCCCCTGGTCGCTGAAGACCAGCTGCAGGCCCCGGCGCAGGTCGCGGTCGACCACCTGCCAGTCCATGCTGCCGCCGCCACCATAGATGACGGCATTGCGGGCCAGTTCGCTGGCGGCGGTGACCAGCTTGGTCTGGTCGATCAGGCGCAGCTTGCAGGCCACGGCGACCTGGCGGACGGTCTGACGGGCCAGCACCACATCCTGTTCAACGCGGATCGGCAGGGATCCACTGAGGTCGCTCATGGGACCTCTTCATCGGTACGCTGCAGCAGGTGCATGCCCCGCTCGACGTTGAGCGCGGTGCGCACGCCTTCCAGGGTGAGGCCCAGTTCCACCAGGGTGATGGCCACGGCCGGCTGCATCCCTACCACCACCGTGGTGGCGTCCATGATCCGCGCGGTGGCGGAAATGGTGGCGATCATGCGGCCAATGAAGGAATCCACGATATCCAGCGCGGAGATGTCGATCAGCACACCCCGCGCGGAGGTGCGCTGGATGCGCTCGCTGAGGTCGTCCTGCAGCGTCAGCGCCAGCTGGTCGTGCATGTCCACCTGGATGGTCACCAGGAGCAGATCGCCCATCTGCAGGATCGGAATGCGCTCCATGTCAGCGCGCAGCCTGGGTGACCACCTGGCCGGTGCGCTTGAGCGCCAGCGCCAGGGCGTCGGCCAGGTTGGCCTTGGTCACGATGCCCTGCAGATCCAGCCCAAGGTGCACGATGGTCTGGGCGATCTGCGGCCGCACCCCGCTGATGATGGCGTCGGCCCCCATCAGACGGATGGCGGTCACAGTCTTGAGCAGGTGCTGGGCGACCAGCGTGTCCACGGTGGGCACGCCGGTGATGTCGATGATGGCGATTTCCGAACCGGTATCCACGATGCGCTGCAGGAGCGATTCCATCACCACCTGGGTGCGCTGCGAATCGAGCGTACCGATCATCGGCAGGGCCAGCACGCCGTCCCACAGCTTCACCACCGGGGTGGAAAGCTCGAGCATTTCTTCCTGCTGGCGCTGGATCACGTCCTCGCGGGTCTTCTGGTAGACCTTGACGCTGTGCAGGCCGAGGGCATCGATCACTTCAGTGATTGCCCAGAGCTGGTCGGCCAGCAGTTTCGGGTCGTCTTCCAGCCCGGTCTGCAGCAGGGAGAACAGCGGGCGCTTGAGCGAGAACAGGAAGCTGGCCGTTTCCGCCGAGCTGAAGCCCTTCAGCACACGGTCGCGCGAGAGCTGCTCAAGGAAGGTGCGGGTCTCCTGCCATTCGGTGCTGCCCAGGCCGGCGGCGCTGGACACCGCCAGGGTGTCCACGAACAGCCGCCAGAATTCACGCACCTGCCCGTCGAGTTCGCGCGACGAAAGGCGTCCGTCCTGGCCGCCCTGACCGGTGGCGGCCAGATTGTCCGCCCACTGGGCAACCACCTGCTCCTGGTGGCTGCGGATAAGGTCGATCGTGCGCTGCTGCAAAGCCGCCATGGGGGGTTCCTGGGTCGGGAAGGGGGCTGGCCTTCCGGACGGGAGGTCAGAGTCGCCCGAGCTTAAATGAATTCAGGTAGAGGAACCATCACGATGGGCGAAGACCCCGGGAGGGGTCCGCTTTTAGCTGACTTGTTCAGGAAAACGATAAGCCGGCCTTACTGAAGACGATGGGCCGGAACCCCGTCCTTCGTGATCTTCACCGGCAGAATGTGGCCGTTGTCATCGAAGAACATACGGTCGATGGCCGTGGTGCGGCTGTGCCGGCTGGTCTCGCCGAGCGGACGCCGGTGGTACACGATGTACCACTGGTCATCCGGCGTGCGGATCAGCGAATGGTGCCCTGCGCTGGTGGCGATGGCCGGGTCGGACTTCAGGATCGTGCCAATGCGCTTGAACGGACCCAGCGGCGAGTCGCCGATGGCGTAGGCCACCGAGTAGTCCGGCTCGCCCCAGCCGCCCTCGCTCCACATGTAGTAGTAACGGCCATTGCGCTTGAACATCAGCGAACCTTCCACGTACTTCGGATCCGGCGTGATCTCTTTGTAGAGCGTGCCGTCGGGCAGCGGCTCGATGCCGGTGAAGTCCGGCTTGAGCTTTACGATGTTCGCGTGCTTCCAGCCGCCGTAGATCATGTACCAGGTGCCGTCGTCGTCCTGGAACAGGGTCTGGTCGATGGGCTGCGCGCCATTGTGGAAGGTGCCGATGAGCGGCTTGCCGAGCAGATCCTTGTAGGGGCCTTCGGGCTTGTCCGCGACCGCCACGCCGATACCGCCGACTTCATTGTCGTTCTTGATGTCGTTGGCGGAGAAGAAGAGGTAGTAGCGGCCGTTGTTTTCCACCACGCTGGGAGCCCAGAGGGCTTCCTTCGCCCAGGCGATGTCTTCAATCTTCAACACGCTCGCGTGCTTGGTCCATTTCACCAGGTCCGGTGAGGAGAAGGCATCGAAATAGCGTTGTTCGGCGTAGGGCTTGGAGGTGGTGGGGAAGACCCAGTAGGTCTTGCCGAACACGGCGGCTTCCGGGTCGGCGTACCAGCCGGGGAAGATGGGGTTGCCGGAGGTGGCCGGGGGCTGGGCGTCGTTCGCCGGCGCAGCCAGGACACCGAATGGAAGCAGTCCGACCAGGACGACCTTTCGCAATACGCTCAACAGTGACATGTGCCGTACTCCTTCCCGAGATCGACCCATATTAGATCGATTCAAAGAATGGCTTGTGTGCAGTGCAGCGAGATACGTTCCAGGCGAGTCGTCAGTTGAGTTTGGACCGCGTTGAGCTGCCGGTAGGGTCAGTTGCCAAACGACCGCCGACACGGCTGATCGCTGCTTTGACGCAGGGACCTGGGGCGGAGACGTGCCTTCGTTGCAGGTCATGCG
>JAEWLO010000446.1 GCA_023457475.1 Pseudomonadota bacterium
CCGCACGACACCGAGGCCTTCCGCGAGATTCTGCGCCCGCGGCTGCAGCAGGCAATGCCGCAGGCCAGCCAGGACGACATCCAGTCGCTGCTGCAGCGGATCGACTACCGTTCGGTCGACCTGCGTGATCCGGCCTCGGTAGCGGAGTCGGTGCGCGACCTGGTGCACCGCAACTGCGTGAGCTACCTGGCCATTCCGCCGGGCCTGTACATCTCCACCTGCGAAGGCCTGGCCCTTGGCGGCGCGCTGGCGGCACCGTCGCGCCTGATGCTGGAAAAGCCGATCGGCAGCGACAGCGAAAGCGCGGAGCAGATCCTGACCACCATCGGCCAGTGGATCGACGAGGACCGGGTGTTCCGCCTGGACCACTACCTGGGCAAGGCGGCGGTGCAGAACCTGATCGCGCTGCGTTTCGGCAATACCCTGCTGGAAGCGGTCTGGAACCGCACCTACATCGAGTCGGTGCACATCCTGGTGGCCGAAAGCGAGGGCGTGGATGGCCGCGACGCCTACTACGCCCGCTCCGGCGCGCTGCGCGACATGGTGCAGAGCCATATCCTGCAGCTGCTCTGCCTGGTGGCGATGGAACCGCCCGCGTCGCTGGAAGCCGACCGGATCCGCGACGAGAAGGTCAAGGTGCTGCGCGCACTGCGGCCGCTGGACGCCAAGCACGCGGCGCGCGACAGCGTGCGCGGCCGCTATACCGCCGGCGAGATCAACGGGCAGCACGCGCAGGCCTATCAGCCGCCGGAAGGCAGCGACGTGGAAACGTTTGCCGGCGTCACCGCGCACATCGACAACTGGCGCTGGTCGGGCGTGCCCTTCCATCTGGTCACCGGCAAGCGCCTGCCCGAGCGCACCACCCGTGTGGTGGTCACGCTCAAGCCGGTCACGCACTGGCTGTTCGAACGTCCGCACCGCGGCAATGCCACACCGAACCGCATCACCTTCCAGCTGCAGCCGCAGGAAAACATCGAACTGGGTCTGATGAGCAGCCTGGCCGGCCCGGAATGGGGCGCACTGGAACTGCACCCGCTGGAACTGGAACTGTCGGTACCGACCGGCCTGCACCGTCGCATCGCTTACGAGCGCCTGTTCCTGGATGCCTTCAACGGCAATCACGCGCTGTTCGTGCGCGATGACGAAGTGCGCGCGGCGTGGGCGTGGATCGACAGCGTCAGCGACGCGTGGAAGGACGCGCAGCTGCCGCTGCAACCCTACCCCGCCGGCCAGTGGGGCCCGGAGCAGGCCAGTGAGTTCCTGCCCGCCGACGTGGACGCCGACGCTGGCCGCAAGGACCCGGCATGACGGTGTCCAGCCAACCGGCGCTGGTCGCCGACATCGGCGGCACCAATGCCCGCTTCGCCCTGGCCGATACGCAGCAGGCCGCGCCGCTGCTCGTGGACAGCGTTCGTGAGTTCGCGGTGGCCGATTTTCCGTCGCTGGGCGATGCGGCCCGACACTATCTGGAGCAGATCGGGGCCGACGCGGACCGCGGCGTATTCGCGGTCGCAGGCCGCGTGGACGGCGACGAAGCGCGCATCACCAACCATCCGTGGGTGATCTCGCGCGCGCGAACCGCGCACATGCTCGGCTTCGGCCAACTGCACCTGATCAACGATTTCGCCGCCCAGGCGATGGCCATCTCGCTGCTGCAACCCAGTGACGTGATCCAGGTCGGCGGTGCGGCGTGGGTGCCCGGCAAGCCGGGGCAACCCCGCAACTACGCGGTGATCGGCCCGGGTACCGGGCTGGGTGTGGGCGGCCTGATCCTGCGCCATGGCCGCTGCTACCCGCTGGAGACCGAGGGCGGCCATGTCAGTTTCCCGCCCGGCACGCCGGAGGAAATCCGCATCCTGGAAATCCTGTCCGAACAGTTCGGCCGCGTCTCCAACGAGCGCCTGATCTGCGGCCCGGGCCTGGTCAACATCCATCGCGCGGTCTGCGAGATGGCGAACGTGGACCCGGGCCAACTGCAGCCCGCCGATGTCACCGCGCGCGCCCTCGCGGGCGACCCGCAGGCGAACCGGGCGGTGGATGTGTTCTGCGCCGTGTTCGGCGCGATTGCCGGCGACCTGGTGCTCATCCAGGGAGCCTGGGACGGCGTGTTCCTGACCGGCGGACTGGTGCCGAAGATGCTCGACTCGCTGCAGCACTCCGGCTTCCGCCAACGCTTTGAACACAAGGGGCGGTTCTCGGCGATCATGTCGCGCGTTCCATCGCTGGCGGTGATGCACCGCCACGCCGGCCTGCTTGGCGCGGCCGCCTACGCCGCCGATATTGAACGCGACCTGCCGGGAGGCACTGCATGAACCGACTGGACATGTCCGAGCGCTTCGACCTCATCCGCCATTCCGAGCCGGATGCCTGGATCGAAGCGGTGGCCAACGAGATGGCTCAGATTCTGAATCACGACATCGAGGCCTTCGGGCGCACCCGCATGCTGCTGTCCGGCGGCACCACACCGGCCCCGGTGTACGAAGCGCTGGCCGAACTGGACGTCAAGTGGGACCGCGTCGAAGTGAGCCTGGTCGATGAGCGCTGGCTTTCGCCGAGCGACAGCGACAGCAATGCCTGGCTGGTTCGTGAGCATCTGCTCAAGCGCGCCGAAAGCGCGCACTTCGATCCGCTCGTCCGGGTCGGCAAGCCGTTGCCCGAGTGCGTGTACACCGCCAATCTGCAGGCGCAGCACTCGCAGCGCCCTGCCGTGGCGGTACTGGGCATGGGCAACGACGGCCATACCGCGTCGCTGTTCCCGGACTCGCGCGATCTGGGCCGGGCACTGGAAAGCAC
>JAEWLO010000447.1 GCA_023457475.1 Pseudomonadota bacterium
GTGAAGGCCCGCCGCGGTGACGCAGTGGAGGCTCCCGAGCGCGAGGTCGAGGTTCACAGTGTCGAGGTGCTGGACCAGCAGCCGGCCCGGCTGACCCTGCGCGTGACCTGTGGTTCAGGCACCTACATCCGCAGCCTGGCCCGCGATCTTGGCGAAGCGCTGGGCTGCGGGGCCCACATTGCCGGCCTGCGACGGCTCTGGGTGGACCCGTTCCGCGAGGCCCCGATGGTCACGCTGGAGACGCTGCGGGCCCTGGTGGAGCAGGGCGACGAGGCGGCGCTGGACCGCCTGCTGCTGCCGCTGGAGGCTGGTCTGGTGGAGTATCCGCGGGTCGAGCTGGATGCTGAACAGGCGCGCCGGTTCTGCATGGGCCAGCGCCTGCGCGACATGGCCTGGCCGCAGGGCGGGGTGGCGGTCTATGCGGCAGATGGGCAGATCCAGGGCCTGGGCCAGGTGGATGACGCCGGTCTGCTGGCCCCCCAGCGGCGCTTCAATCTGTGACCTGAAGCGCTGGCCGCTTGTCCCCGGAGGCCCCGGCCGTTACAATTTCGCGGCCTTTTAAAGGCACGCCCGCGTCAGCGGGTTCATCTTTCCGTTCACGGCGAGTCACGCGGTACGCCAATGGGGCGTTTCTGCGGGCCACGCATCTAAAGAGAAGAAATCATGTCGATCGACACCCAGAAGGTCATTGAAGACAACAAGCGCAGCGCCGCCGACACCGGCTCCCCGGAAGTCCAGGTCGCTCTGCTCACCGCCCGCATCGAACTGCTGACCGGCCACTTCAAGACCCACAAGAAGGATCACCACAGCCGCCGCGGCCTGCTGCAGATGGTCAACCGCCGCCGCAGCCTGCTCGACTACCTGAAGAAGAAGGACGTCGAGCGCTACAAGAGCCTGATCGAAAAGCTCGGCCTGCGTCGCTAAGCAAGAACCCCGACCGCGGCGCAGGAATGCGCCGCGGTTTTGTTTTGGTAGTACCGCATCACATTGCCTGGACCGGAACAGCCGGTCACCCGTTGGCGGCAAGGGTCGCCCACGGTCCATTCGCAGACAGCATCAACCCTAGGAATCCCCCGTGGCAAAAATCACCAAAACCTTCCAGTACGGCAAGCACACCGTCACGCTTGAAACCGGCGAAATCGCCCGTCAGGCCAGCGGTGCCGTCATCGTCAAGATGGACGACACCGTACTGCTGGTCTCCGCCGTTGCTGCCAAGAGCGCGCGCGAGGGCCAGGACTTCTTCCCGCTGACCGTCGACTATCAGGAGAAGTTCTACGCCGGTGGCCGTATCCCGGGTGGCTTCTTCAAGCGTGAAGGCCGTGCGACCGAGAAGGAGACGCTGATCTCGCGTCTGATCGATCGCCCGATCCGTCCGCTGTTCCCGGAAGACTACAAGAACGAAGTGCAGATCATCGCAACGGTGATGTCGCTGAACCCGGACATCGACGGCGACATCGCCGCGTTGATCGGTGCTTCGGCTGCGCTGTCGCTGGCTGGTACCCCGTTCAAGGGCCCGATCGGTGCCGCCAAGGTCGGTTACAAGAACGGTGAGTACATCCTCAACCCGACCGTGACCGAACTGAAGGATTCGGAGCTGGAGCTGGTGGTGGCCGGTACCGCCAACGCCGTGCTGATGGTGGAATCCGAAGCCGCGCTGCTCAGCGAAGAAGTGATGCTGGGTGCCGTGACCTTCGGTCACCGCGAAATGCAGAAGGTCATCAACGCCATCAACGAGCTGACCGTGGAAGCCGGCACCAAGCCGTCGACCTGGGTGGCCCCGGAAAAGAACACCGCGCTGATCAGCGCCCTGCAGGAAGCCATCGGCCCGCGCCTCGGCGAAGCCTTCCAGGTGCGCGACAAGCTGCAGCGTCGTGACGCCATCTCGGCGATCAAGAAGGACGTTACCGAGCAGCTGGCTGGCCGCGTGGCTGCCGACGGCTGGAACCCGGCCGACCTCGGCAAGGAGTTCGGCGACCTGGAATACAGCACCATGCGCAACTCGGTGCTCGACACCAAGGTCCGCATCGACGGCCGTGCACTGGACACCGTCCGCCCGATCGCCGTGAAGACCGGCGTGCTGCCGCGTACCCACGGTTCCTCGCTGTTCACCCGCGGTGAAACGCAGGCCATCGTGACCATCACCCTGGGCACCGCCCGCGACGGTCAGGTCATCGACGCCGTGTCGGGTGAGTACAAGGAAAACTTCCTGTTCCATTACAACTTCCCCCCCTACTCGGTGGGTGAGTGCGGCCGCATGATGGGTCCGAAGCGCCGCGAAATCGGCCACGGTCGTCTGGCCAAGCGCGGCGTGCTCGCCGTGATGCCGTCGCTGGAAGCCTTCCCGTACACCATCCGCGTGGTGTCGGAAATCACTGAGTCCAACGGTTCCTCGTCGATGGCCTCGGTCTGCGGTTCCTCGCTGGCCCTGATGGACGCCGGCGTGCCGGTCAAGGCTCCGGTGGCGGGTATCGCCATGGGCCTGGTGAAGGAAGGCGACCGTTTCGTCGTGCTGTCCGACATTCTGGGTGACGAAGATCACCTGGGCGACATGGACTTCAAGGTGGCCGGTACCTCCGAGGGCATCTCCGCCCTGCAGATGGATATCAAGATCGAAGGCATCACCGAAGAGATCATGAAGCAGGCACTGGAGCAGGCAAAGGCCGGCCGTCTGCACATCCTCGGTGAAATGGCCAAGGGCCTGACCGCTCCGCGTTCGGAACTGTCGGACTACGCGCCGCGCCTGCTGACCATCAAGATCCACCCGGACAAGATCCGCGAAGTGATCGGCAAGGGTGGTTCCACCATCCAGGCCATCACCAAGGAAACCGGCACCCAGATCGACATCCAGGACGACGGCACCATCGTCATCGCCTCGGTCAACGCGATCGCCGCCCAGGCAGCCAAGTCGCGCATCGAGCAGATCACCTCAGACGTCGAGCCGGGCCGCATCTACGAAGGCAAGGTCGCCAAGATCATGGACTTCGGCGCGTTCGTGACCATCCTGCCGGGCAAGGACGGCCTGGTGCACGTCTCGCAGATCTCCAGCGAGCGC
>JAEWLO010000448.1 GCA_023457475.1 Pseudomonadota bacterium
GCGTGGCTCTACGGCTAAACTGGGTTCCAACACGAACAACGGTGTGCCCCATGACCCCCGAAATCCAAGTCCCCGTCTCCTTCGGCGAGCTCCTCGACAAGATCTCCATCCAGCAGATCAAGTCCGAGCGCATTTCCGACACGGCCAAGCTCATCAACATCCGTACCGAGCTGAGCGCGCTGGAAAAGACCTGGATGGCCCACCCGGCGGGCGGCAAGGACATTGCCAAGCTGCGCGCCGACCTGAAGGCCGTCAACGAGCGCCTGTGGGACCTGGAAGACAACATCCGCCTGCAGGACAAGGCCCAGGCGTTTGATGACCGTTTCATCGAACTGGCCCGCAGCGTCTACCAGCAGAACGACGAGCGCGCCCGGATCAAGAAGGAAATCAACACCGTGCTGGGCTCCGCGTACGTCGAAGAGAAGTCCTACAAGGATTACGCCCCGAAGGGGGCGTAATCCCCGCGCATTCCACCTTATCCCCGCGCCTGTCGGCGCGCCCCCTTGAACAACAAGGGGGCTGTTCCCCAGACGCGCGCTGGGCGCGTTGGGATCCCGATCAGGAATGGTCCGCCACGTACCGCTCGAATGCCGCGATGCCATCTTCCACCGTGATCAACTGCATCACATCGTCGAACTCGATCTTGGTGCCCCACTTCAGCGCGTCCCCCGGCTTGCCCAGGTACTTCCGGGCCGCATCGTCGTAGCGGTCCACGCAGTAGCGACGGTCCGAATACGGGCCGCTGCGGTGCGGGTTGCTCGCTGCGTGCAGCCCCAGCACCTTGGTGCCCATCGCATTGGCGATGTGCATCGGGCCCGAATCCGGGGTCATCACCAGGTCCGCGCGGGCCAGCAGGGCCGGCAGCTGTTTCAGCGTGTCCTTGCCCACCAGGTCCAGCGCCGGGGTCTGCAGCTGGGCCTGGATGGCATCGCTCATGTCCCGCTCCAGCGTGCTGCGGCCCCCGCACAGCACCACCCTCCAGCCGCGCGCGGTGGCGTGGTTGGCCACCGCCGCATAGCGGTCCGCATACCAGTTGCGGCGCACATGGCTGGAGCAGGGGGAGATCATCAGCACCGGCCGGCCATCGTCCTCCCACTGCGCCTGGGCCCACTCCACGGCCGACGCCGGTACTGCCAGATCCCAGCTCACCTCGGTCTGTTTCAGCCCCAGCGGCTCACAGAAGCTGCCGATGGCGTCCAGCACGTGGATGCCCGGGCGGTCTGGAATCCGCTCATTGATGAAGAGCCCGTGCAGGTCCTTCGAGCGGGCCTTGTCGTAGCCGATCCGGCGCCTGGCCGGCACAAAGGCCGAAAGCACGTTGGCGCGGAACGCCACCTGCATCTGCAGCAGCGCCTCGAAGCGCCCCGGCGGAAGCGTCTGCCGCAGGGCGCGCATGCCGGCCAGGCCGGTCTTCTTGTCGTAGGTGTGGAAAACCACGCCGGGCAGGCCGTCCAGCAGCTTCTGCCCCACCTTGTCGATGATCCAGTGCAGTTCAACCCCGGGTTGTGCCCGCTGCAGCGTCCGCACCAGGGGCACCACGTGGGTCACATCGCCCAGCGCCGACAAACGTAAAAGACACAAGGAAGAGGACGTTGGTGCCATGGTGTTGTTAGACTCGAAGGAATGGTCGCATTCGACGCCACTGAAGCGCTGACGCCCTGCCGCGATGGACGCGGGATGGGTGCCATTCTGTTCGACCGCGAACGCCTGCGGCAAGCCGAGATGAGCCTGTTTTCCCCTGTGCATTGGGGCGAGCGGGCCCGGCCGGTGGGCGATGGCGGCCGGGGCGGCGCGTATTTCGTGGACGCCCCCTTCGGCCAATGCGTGCTGCGGCACTACCTGCGGGGCGGCCTGGCGGCCAAGCTCAGCCGTGACCAGTACCTCTGGCGCGGGGCCAACCGCACCCGCAGCTTCGCCGAATTCCGCCTCATGCGCGCGCTGCGCGCGCAGAAGCTACCGGTGCCGCGTCCCATCGCCGCGTTCTACATGCGCGAAGGCATGCGGTACCGCGCCGCGATCCTGATGGAGCGCCTGGAAGGCGTCCGTTCGCTGGCCGACCGCGCGCTGGTGGCCGGTCGCGGGGCTCCCTGGGAGGAAACCGGCCGTCTCATCGCCCGTTTCCACCGCGCCGGACTGGACCACGCCGATCTCAACGCCCACAACATCCTGTTCGACGCCAACGGTCATGGCTGGCTGATCGACTTCGACCGCGGCGTGCAGCGCATTCCCGCCACGGCCTGGCGCGAACGCAACCTCAAGCGCCTGCACCGCTCGCTCATCAAGCTGCGCGGCGAGCGCAGCCACGAAGAAGTGGAAAAGGATTACGCCCGCCTGCGCCGCGCCTACGACCTGGCCTGGAACCGGGGCTACTGATGGACTGGGCCCTGCGCTTCATGGGCGTCGGCAACGCCTCGGCGGTGCAGCTCGGCTCGCCGATGGCGGTGATCGAGCGCGACGGCACGCCCTGGCTCACCATCGACTGCGGCGGGGAAGGGCTCACCGCCTACCTCGCCCAGTACGGACAGATGCCGCAGGCCGTGTTCGTCACCCATGTGCACCTGGACCACGTGGCGGGCTTCGAGCGGCTGTTCGTCGATGCCTACTTCTCGCCACAGCGGCGCGGGAAGATCCGCCTGTACGTGCCGGCCACCGTCGTCCCGCTGCTGCACAAGCGGGTAGGGGACTACCCCAACGTGCTGGCCGAGGGTGGAGCCAACTTCTGGGATGCGTTCCAGCTGATCGTGGTGGGGGATGCCTTCTGGCATGACGGCGTGCGCCTGGAAGTGTTCCCGGTTCGCCATCATTGGCCCGAGACCGCCTACGGCCTGCGCCTGCAGGGCGCGCTGGTGTGGAGCGGCGACACCCGCCCGATTCCGGAAATGCTGGCGCGCTTCGCCAACGACAACGAGCTCATCGCCCACGACTGCGGCCTGCACGGCAATCCGTCGCACACCGGCGTGGACGATCTGGAGCGCGAATACTCGCCTGGGCTGCAGGCGCGCATGATGCTCTACCACTACGCCAGCGAGGCGGACGGACAGGCCCTGCGCGCGCGGGGTCACCGCGTGGCAACGCCCGGTGAATCCGTAACCCTCGCCACGCCCACGGCTCCTGCGATCGGGTAGCGCCGGCCGTTGGCTGGCCTCTTTTCGCTGACCCCGAAAAGGCGATGGCCCCGCCGGCTGACCTCGGCGCCCGCGTCGATCGATACCGTTGCTGCCTTCCGGCCCTGGCGGGGTTTTCGACCTAGCGTCGCGAGGGGCCGACGGGGCCACCATAGAGA
>JAEWLO010000449.1 GCA_023457475.1 Pseudomonadota bacterium
GCATGGATGCGGCGACCAAGCCCCCATGGGTGAAGGCGCACCGCTTGCGAGGCACTGCCTCGCGTGCGACTGAACGCCCAATCGCTGGCGATTGGGCCGAGGCCCGGAGGGCGGTTTACGGCGTCCCCCGCAAACCCACACCCGACGGGCCTAAGCTGGTAGATCAGCAGCCGAGGGCTCTTCGCGAAAACCTCAACCCGCGCGCGCGGAAACCGCTTTGGCCATCGCCAGGCGATCGGCTTCGGCCGGGAGTTCCGGGGAGGGGCAGCGGTCGCTGGCGTGGGCATCGTGGGCCAGCCAGTCATCGACGACGCTGCCCAGCAGATCCACCCGCAGCGGGAGGCTGATGTGATCTTCGTTGCGCAATTCGATGTACTGCACGCGGTCGCTGGCGGCCGCCAGAGCCCTGCCCTGCTCCACCCGGACGTGCGCGTCGTTCTGGCCGTGGAGCAGCAGCACGCAGGCGCGGGTGTCGGCCACCGCGCGGGTTACATCCACGCCGTTGAGATCCAGGTCGAGGCGCCTGCTGGCGGCGGCGATCACCTGGTCGATGTCCTGTCCGCCGTACATCCAGCGTCCGTACATCGCCATCGCCTGCGCCCTCCACGCGGTCGGCTGCAGCGACATCAGGTGCGGGATCATGCTGCGGATCGCATCGCCGGCATTGGCAAACGACTCCATCGCCACCACCCCGGTCACCCGGTCGCCGAGCTTGTCGGCGGTGAACAGCGCCGTCGCCGCACCGTAGGACACGCCGAACAGATACAGCGGGCCCTGCACTTCGCCGCGCGCCTGCAGCGCATCGATCACGTCGACCACGTCGTCGGATTCAAAGGTGCCGTACCCCGAAGGACCCGCGCCGGAATGGCCATGGTTGCGCAGGTCGATGGTGACCACGCGGTAGCCGCTCTGCGCGAGTTGCAGCGACCACGGCAGCATCGCGTCGCCGTTCATCATCCAACCGTGCAGCAGCACCACCGTGCCACGCGGCGCTTCCGCAACGAAGGGCGTGGGCACGCTCAGCTGCAGGCCGGTTTCGAGCGGCAGGCCGTTGTCGTGCTGCTGAGGCAGGTACTGGTACCGCACCCCGTACTGACCGGGATCGAACGCGCGCCAGAAAATCGGAATGCCGGTACGGCCGGTAATGAGGCCATGACGATTCGGTACGCTTTCCACCGCTGCGGCGATGCGCGGCAGGTCGAGCAGGGTCGATACACCACCCGGCGCGATCAGGCGATCGCTGAGCGAGGTGGACGACGCGGAGGAATTGATGGAGGAACAGGCCGCCAGCCACAGGCCGGCTCCGGCCATCAAGAGCAGCAGGATGCGCTTCATGGGGGTGCAGAGACATTACATGGGCCGGGCAGCGTAGCGAGTGGCCGCCAGCGGCTCTACCGCATTCCCATGACGATTAGGTGACAGCACGGGAGCGTTCAGATTGCCGGCGGTCCAGCGGTGCAGCCACGCAGGGCGTGGCTCTACGCCTTCCGGAACGATCGCGCGTATGGCCCGCGTAGCGCCCCGCCCCGCGTGGCAACCTCAACCACAACCCGTCACAGCCAACCCTGCATCCGGGTCCACCAGGCGGCCATATGCCCCGGCTCCTGCAGGCGCTGCCGCCACCAGCGCAGCGCCGCGCCCTCCTCGCCCGTGCGCCAGGCCAGCCAGAACGTCTCGTCCGGCTTGGGTTCCTCCACCTGCCGCACCACCAGGCGGCCCTGCGCTACCGCCACCTGCACATAGGGCTCGGGCAGGAAGCCAAATCCCAGCCCGGCGCACTGCAGGCGGAACTTGCCCAGCATGTCCGGCACGGTGACCGTCTCCTGCCCCATCAACAGACCCACCGTGCGCGGCAGCAGGCGGCGTGCTGAATCAGCAACGGCGATGGCGCAGTGGGCTGCAAGCTGTTCCCGGCCCAAGGGCTCCGCCACGCTCGCCAGCGGGTGGTCCGGGGCGACAGCGAACACGAACCGGACCACGCCCAGCGGCTCGACCACGTAGCCACCGCCACTGGGGCCCTCGCCCGCCGCTCCGACCAGCAGGTCCGCGCGACGGTCCAGCAACGCTTCCCAGGTCCCCGAGAGCGCTTCGCTGATCAAGCGGATCCGGGTCTGTTCGGCCACCGCGCTGAAATCGCGGATGTCCTCGGCCAGCAGCGCGGGCTGGAACATCGAGTCCACCGCCAAGGTCAGCTCGGCCTCCCAGCCGGAGGCCACCCGTCGCACCCGCATTTCCAGCTCGCGGGCCGCCCGCAGCAGGTGCCGGCCTTCTTCCAGCAGCGCCACGCCGGCTTCGGTCAGCTCGGCGCGCGGCCCCACCCGGTCGAACAGCTGCACGCCCAGATCCTGCTCCAGCTTGGAGACGGTATAGGAGATCGTGGACGGCACCTTGTGCAGTTCCTTGCCGGCCGAGGCGAACGAGCCCCGGCGGTCGATGGCGTCCAGGATCTGCAGGGCGTCGAGGCTGAGCTTGAGCATTCGAATTTTTCGATGATGGCTTGCAAAACTATCCGTTTTTCAAACCGCAGGTGCAAGCGGATACTGAGCCCCAACAGGAAAGGGACACGGCCAACGCCACCCCGATCCGCCATCGAAACCATCGAACACCGAGGAGAACCATCATGCTGCAGATCCGCAAGAGCGCTACCCGTGGCCAGGCCCACCATGGCTGGCTGAACTCCCAGCACACCTTCTCCTTCGCCAACTATTACGACCCGCGATACACCAGCTTCGGCCCGCTGCGCGTGATCAACGAAGACAAGGTCATCGGCGGCCAGGGCTTCGGCACCCACAGCCACAGCAACATGGAGATCGTCTCCTACGTGCGGGGCGGTGCGCTGGAGCACAAGGACTCGATGGGCACCGGCTCGGTGCTGCGCTACGGCGACGTACAGCGCATGAGCGCCGGTAGCGGGGTCAGCCACAGCGAGTTCAACCACTCGGCCGACGAAACCGTGCATTTCCTGCAGATCTGGCTGTTCCCGGACACCGAGAACATCACCCCGAGCTACCAGGAAACCCACTTCGCCCCGGAGGCCAAGCGCGGGCAGCTGCGCCTGATCGCCTCCAAGGACGGTCGCGACGGTTCGCTGCTGATCCATCAGGATGCCAACATCTACGCCACCATCCTCGACGGCGGCGACCGCGCCCATCTGCCCCTGGCCCCGCGTCGCGGTGCCTATGTGCAGGTGGCCCGTGGCCAGCTGCAGGTCAACGGCATCACGCTCGATACGGGTGATGCGCTGCAGATCACCGACGAGGCCCAGGTGACCCTGGAAAACGGCAACGACGCCGAAGTGCTGGTGTTCGACCTGCCGCTGTAAGCCCCATGGCGGGCATGGGGCCGTGCTTCCTGCACCCCCATGCCCGCGCCGCCTTCGTTCTCAGAAGCCGGTGTTGAACTCCAGCTGGAACACATCGATCGCCAGCGGCGGGCCGGACACTTCCTTGGCCGCCATCCATTTGCCGCTCAACCAGGTGCGGTGGTCGAACATGTAGGCACCGCCCACGTAGTAACCGCGCGCGTTGGTGCCGCCCAGGTGGAAGTTGGAATCGTTGTAGGCATCGGGCAACGCATCCGCCTCGATCCGCTTGTAGCCCAGCAGCGCCTGCCACTGGCCCTTCTGCTTGAGGTCAGCCGCACCGAAGGTGGCCTGGATCATCCATGCGGTGTCGCCACTGCGGAAGGCGTCGGCCGTGGTGGTGCCGCCTTCGCCGAAGTTGTTGACGATGCCGCCGTTGGCGCGCGCGAACATGCGGTTCTCGTCGTACGCCAGGTTGCGGATGTAGTCCGCCTCCAGGCGCATCTCCATCCGGTAGTTCAACGCCGTATCCCAGCGCAGGTTCATCGTGGCCAGGCGGAACGCCGAGGCCAGGCCCACGTACTGCGGGGTCGGCGTGTTGGCCGGGTCCAGCGGGTTGAGCGCGATGTCACGCAGCAGCATCAGCGTGTTGCCCTTCTGCATGAAGGCCGGGCGCGACCAGTCGGTGTCGCAGCCCGGTGCCCCCGCGTACAGCAGGCACGGCGAGGACACCTGGCCACTGATGTTCTTGTAGTCGTAGTACGCCATGGCGGCACGCAGGCTGTTGTTGTCGTTGAAGCGCCAGTTCACGCCGGCCTGCGCGCCACTCAGCCATTTGTTTTCGTTCTCGATCTTCACCTGGCTGTTGCCCGGCGAATTGTCCGAGGTGTACTCCAGCGGTACGACTGCCAGGTTGCCGAAGAACGATACGTTGCCCTGGCCGAGCGGCGGTGTCTGCAGGTTCGCGGCCAGGCCGTCGAAGTTCAGGTCGTTGGAGAACAGCGTGTCGCTGGACCAGAACGGATTGCCGAAGCGGCCACCCTTGATCGTGGCCCAGTAGGTCGGTGCGTAGGACAGCCACACCTGGTCCAGCCAGATGTCTTTCTTCTCCATGCCGCCGCCCAGGGTATCGGTGGTGGACACCGGGCCACTGTTGCTGCCGCTGGCCAGGCGGATGCCCGCGCGGGTGTACTCGCTGATCTCCGCTTCCACGCCCAGCCGCGCGCGGACGCGCCACAGGTTGCGGCGGTCCTGGCGGGTGTTGCGCAGCGGCGGCAGGTCCAGATTGGTGTTCGGGTTGGTGTCGTAGCCACTGCCGCCGTTGATCGACGCCCAGTCGATTTCGATGTCGCTGTTGCTGTCCGAATAGAAGCGCGATTCGCTGCGCACGCGCACGTCGCCGGCCACCTTGATGCGCTTGGTCCATTCGGCCACTTGGTCCGGTGAGGCCCAGCCCTGCTCGTTGGCCTGCTGCATCACGTCCTGGCGCACCTCGTCGCGGATCTCATCGCGCACGTGCTGCGGCACGTACGGCACGCGCACGTCGCCGGCTTCCAGCGCCACGCCGCCGGTGCTTGACGCCGACGCGGTGGCGGTGCGCGCTTCGGCGGCTGCCGCTTCGGCTTCAGCCTGGGCCAGCAGCGCTTGCCCATCTCCCGGGCGCAAGGCACCGCTGGCGATCAGCCCGCGGATCAGCTTGACCATGGTGGTTTCCTGCGCGGCCATCGCCCCGGACGGGGCCGCCAGGGCCAGCAGTACGGCGCAGCACAGCAGCACCCGGCGTTTCGGGCGGAGAGTGGACGCGGTCGGATTGCGCTTGTTCATCACGGATCTCGCAGCAAAGGGGAGTACGGAAAAGGGGGCCGTCAGCCGCCGGGGCGACGGCCCGGGACCAGAACACGGGCCGGGAAGGTCAACGAAGCCGGTGGGCGCTGCTGGACCTGGCCCAGCCGGCGCAGCGCCTCGACCACGGCCTGGTCGGCGTCGTCGTTGCCGCTGCCGCGGTTGAGCTCGACCCGGGTGATACGGCCATCCGGGTCCATCCACACATCGACATGCAGGCGGAACGCCAGGCGCTTGAGCCGGTCATCACGGGCGATGGCCTGCTGCATCAGGTAGCTCAGGTAGCGCCCATACGTCGCATTGCCCGCGCCACCGGCACCGGTGCCGCTCATGCCGCCACCGCTGCCCGAACGGATGCCGAAGCTGTCGGTGCCGGCCTGCGCATCGGCGTCCATCGTCACCGGGTCTGAGGTGTCGGGGGTCGGCTCGGGTTCGTTGGTCGGCACCGGCTCCATCGGCTCCGGTTCCGGCACGGTGTCCTCAGGCGGTGTCTCCGGCTCCGGTGGTTGCTCCGGCGGCGGGGGTGGTGGCGGTGGGGGCGGCGGCAGGGTCAGCATCTGCGGCGGGTTCACCACCCGGCGCGTGCTGGCGGTGTCCTTGGTCAGCAGCCACACGAAGGCCGCCACCAGCAGCAGCACCGCACCGGCGCACAGCGCGACGGTGATCCACAGCTGACGGCGTTTGTCCGAAGAACCTGACATCCGCCTTACCCCTGCGCCTTGCCGGTGACCAGGCCGACCTGGCTCAGCTCGATCCGGCGCAGCAGGTCCAGCACTTCCACCACGCGCGAGTACTGCACTTCCGCATCCCCGCGCACGATCACCGGGAAGTCCGGATTGGTTGCCTTTTCAGTGCGCAGGCGGTCTTCCAGTTCCGCCAGGCTCACCGGGTACGCGTCCAGGAACACCTGCCCGCTGTTGTCCACGGTGATCGCCTTGGTCTTGGGCTTTTCCAGCGCGATCGAATTGCTCGCCTTGGGCAGGTTGACCTCGATGCCGGGAATGCTGGCGTTGCTGGTCAGGATGAAGATGACCAGCACCACCAGCAGCACGTCGACGAACGGCGTCACGTTGATGCCCTTCTCGCGCTTCTTGATGCCGAACCGCTTGCGTGCCATGCCTGCGCTCCTCAGGCCACGGCCGGGCGCACGACGGCGGCCGGTTCGCTGCGGTCGAACTCTTCGGCCAGGCGCGCGGTGAACTCGTCGACGAACACCGACATGTCCGCGGCGATCGCTTCAGCGCGCGAGGCCAGCCAGTTGTAGCCGAACAGCGCGGGGATCGCGACGCCCAGACCAGCGGCGGTACACAGCAGCGCCGCGGCCATGCCGGGGGCGACGGAATTGATGTCGACCGCACCGGCCATCGCCGCAACCACGAACACCAGCATGATGCCGATCACCGTGCCGAACAGGCCGATGTAGGGCGCGCCTTCAATCGTGGTGGACAGCCAGTTCATGCGCTTGGACATGCGCTCGGTTTCGCGCGTGACTTCCGCGTCCATGGTGGCGCGGATCGAGGTGATCGCCGCGGCGGTGAGACCATGGTGGTGCGAACCGCGCCCGTCGATTTCCTCCATCGCGATGCGGTACAGGCGCCACAGCGTGGACTGCTCGCGCACCTGGGCGGACAGCACACCGTTGCGCTCCAGGCCCTGCAGGGTCGCGACCGGCGCACCGGTAACCTTGCGGTACTGCGTGGTGAAGGCCTCATTGGCCTTGGCCACGTTGCCGAAGTAACGGCTCTTGGCGATCATCAGCGCCCACGACAGCAGCAGCATCAGGCCGAGAATGCCGACCACTACCCAGGCGTCGACCGGCATCGCCTTCAGGATGAAGCCGAAGTGGCTCTGGCCGGTGGTCTGCTCGTCCGCGCCGTAGCTGGCCAGGCGCGCATCGCCGCCCTGGCTGGCGAAGTCGGCCTGCAGCAGCGCCGGCGAACGGGCCACGCGGGAAATACGCAGTTCATCGATGGCCCCGGTGAAGCTGGCCAGCGGGGTGGTCGCACCGGCCGCATCGGCACCGATCACCGGCGCGCTGCTGAAAGCCGGCAGGTCGCCGGTCAGATCGGCAATGGCACGGCCGTTGAGGTAAAGCTGCAGCTTGCCCTCGCCGGCGGTCAGTGCGACATGCGCCCACTGCCCTTCCGGAATCGGCTGCGCCAGCGTGCTGCGCTGTCCGTTGAGCTGCACGAACGGTGCGCCGTCGGCCAGGCCGATCACCAGTTCCGACGTCCCTTCGCGGCGGCTGTACAGCGCCTGCTCGCCGGCCGGCGTGGCCGGCTTGACCCACGCCGAGAAGGTGAACGGCGCGCCGGCCTGCTGCGCCAGCGACGCACTGGCCGGCAGCGGCAGCGGGCTGCTGCCGAGCTGCGCGCCACGGCCGATCACTGCGCCGTCGGCCGAGGCCACCACTGCGCCGGCATTGTTGCCGTAGGCGGTGGTGTCGCGGGCCGGAGCGTTGGCTTCGGCGAAGTGGTAGACCAGGGTGTAGTCCGGGTCGAACACCTGCTGGCCGTTGGCGCTGGCCGGGGCCTTGGCGTTGCCGTAGTACATCCAGATGGTCTGCGGCGCATTGGCGGCGATAGTGGGCACGTCGACCCAGATCAGCGCCATGCCGAGCTTCGCATCGAACTGCTCGACCTGGTGGTTGAGCACAGTACGGCCGTCGGCGGAGATGAAGCGCAGGTCCTTGCCGCCTTCACCGACGCCGTCAAACGCGAAGTTGCCGGTGTGCAGGCGCAGCAGCACGGGGGTACGCCCGGGGTCGGCCGCCAGGCCTGCGCCCTGCGGACCGGCATCCAGGGTGATCGGCTTGCGGTAGGACCACTCGGCCTGCCACCAGTCGGTGCTGGCGGCGGTGGCCGGCAGCGCGCCCAGCGCGGCCAGCGACAGCAGCAGTCGGGGAAGTAAACGGGCCATGCGGAATCTCCGGTTCGACGCGCGCACGCGTCAATAGCTGGTGCTGAGGTTGAAGTTGAAACGCGGGTCGTCCTTCGACGTGGTCGGCCCATCGCTGTAGGGG
>JAEWLO010000450.1 GCA_023457475.1 Pseudomonadota bacterium
GGCGTCGACCTGGCCCACACTCCCTTCACCGCCATCCCGGACGGACCGTTCGCACGCTGTCGGTCCCGCATCCACCGGGTGATGGCGACGCTGTACCGGCAGGACGACTTCCTGGGCCGCCTGTACGACGAGCGTGTACCGCCCGGGGCGCTGCGACTGCGCAACGGCTCCCTGGACGGACACCGCGTGCAGGGCCATGTCGAGGTCCGCCTGGATCCGCCCGCCGATCCCGGCGCGGTAGCGGCGTGGGCTCCGCCCACCCGCACCCTGCTCGACCAGCTGCAGCGGGCGGCCGCGTGTGCCGGCGGGTGCTACGACAATGCCGGCCCACAACTGGGCTGCGCGCTGCAGGCACACCTCGATGGGGCGGTACCGACCGCCGCGCTCGACGCGCATGCCTTGGCCGGCCTGGTGCTGCAGCTGGAAGGCGGTCTTCCCGACGATGCCGCGGCCACCGCCGCACAGGAACGCGCCAATCTGCGCTGGCTGCAGGCGCAGCTTCGCTTTGCCCGGGCGTCGCCGGTGCAGGGCCTGGCACCCACCTGGGCAGCGTGGCGCCCGTCGCCCCGCTCGCATCTGGGCCACAACCTCGCCCTGGCACGCCGATGGCTGCACCGGTTGGCCGCACATCCGGACCTGGCAGCGCTGTGCGCGGCGCAGGGTGCCGATCCGGCCCAGCTGGACGTGACCGTGCAGGGCGATGTGTCCGCCGCGGCGGTGAACGGAACGGACCGGCTCACACTGTTCAACGCGTCCTCGATCCCTCCTTCCCTTGTGGCGTTGGTAAGCCCGCTGCGTGGGCTGGCGGCGATGCTGCGTTCGCCGGTCCGCGCCAGCGGTCGGATGCAGGTGCCGGAGCTGCTGGCGTACTACGGCATTCCCTGGCCTGTAGCGGCCCCACAGGACCACGACTTCGCGGCCGGCCTGGCCGCGCTGGCACGGCAGCTCGGCGCATCGCCGGCCGCCGCCCGGACGGCTTCGGCGGAGGCCCCTGTCCGGGCCGCCAGCCCGCGCGCCATCCAGCAGGCCGTGGTTGACCAGCTGTGGCAGCTGTTTGACCAGACGCCGGCCGGCCGCGCGATCGCGGTGGACGCGGTGGTGTTCGACAGCATGCCGTCGGCACCGGCCGCGCTGGCGTGGGCCGAGGCCCAGCAACGTCTGCTGGCGTTGTTCGAGGCACCGCCGCTGTGGCTGGCCCTGCGCCAGGCCGATGCGTCCTTCCACCGTCTGCGCCTGTCGCAGCACCACCTCAGCGCCGACCCGCGCGGGTCCGAACGTGCGCTGCGCATCAACATGACGGCGGTGGAGCGGGAAAGCGCCGACATCGCGCTGCTCTACGCCCTCGCCGCGCGGCTGGGCTGCATCCGTCCCGCAGACGGCGTGCCGCTGGACAACGTGCTGGCTTTCCACAATGCGATGCCGGTCAACGCGACATCAGCGTGCCGTCCCACGCCCCTGTCCTCGCCCGCGCAGCGGCTTCAGCTGCTCCATCGGGTCCACGTGCAGTGGTCGCCATCGCTGCCCGAAAGCACCCCTTTCGAGCGCGTCACCGCCGACCTGGAAGCACTGTTGCACCAGCTCGACGCTGTCGCGCTGGACGCCTCGAGCAGCTACCGTCCGCCCCTGGCCACCGCAGCCGGTGCGGCCGCCCATGCCGCGCTGGGACCGTTCGCGCTGCTGCTCGAGCACGGCGATGTCACCGCCACGCTCGCCGGGCTGGCCGCGGTGCCCCGCCATCTGTCCGTCGACAGCGCCGGTACGCTGACTGCCCACCTGGACAATGGCGCGGCCTACCGTCTGGACCTGTCACACCGTGCACGCAATGCCAGCGCACTCGATCCGGTGATCGACATGCTGGCCTCCCACGCGGCGCAACTCGGCGGTGTGGTGCGCTCGGATGGACGGGTGGAGGCACTGCGGCTGCTGGCCGCACACGGCGGATGCGGTCCGCAGGACGGCGCGGCGTCCGATGCGATGCGGCGCTGTGCGGAGCGTCTGCTGGGCGAACTGCGCCTGGGCATGCGACCGCATCTGGTGCATGCGCAGGACCTGCTCGACGCCCCCCTGTACGCGCGCCTGCGTGAGGCGACCGAGGCGTTTCTTGCCAGCCACGCGGACGACGACGTCACGCTGCTCGAGTACCTCGGCACTCCTCTGGTGCAGGCGGGCCGGTTCCAGTGGGACCAACTGCACCGCGCGCGTTTTTTCGCCAGCGAGATGGTCCTTACGCCTCGCGCCAGAGTACTGCAGGCCGAACTGCTGGACGCGCTGGGCTGGCACGGCCACACCCTCACCGCGCCCACCTCGCCCACATTGCTGGCGAGTCTGACCTTGGCGGCCCTGGTCGCCGACCTGGGTCCGCCGTCGCAGGCGGACGCCCGCATCGTGCTCGGCTACCGTCTGCACAAGCATGCAAACCGCGGTCGCACGTTCGCTGAAATCCGCGCGGACTTCCAGATCTATCTCTCCAGCCTGGGACGCCTGCCTGCCACCCTGCGGTCGATGGCGACCACGCTGGCGCTGCTGGAGGCGCTGCCCGAGCTGGTTGCCGACGACATACCGCCCACGCTGATGTTCGGCAGTGCCATCGCCGCGGCGAACTACGTCAGTGGCGTGCACCTCGCCGAACGCATACGGCGCGGCTTCTCGCAGCAGTTGAACTTCACCGGCCTGGTCGCGCTGTCGGGCGAGTTCGCAGCCAACCTCGATGTACCAACGGATGTACGGCAGATGGCGCTCGACGCGCGTGTGCCGGCGATGCGCGACTGGGTCCACTTCCGCGACCTGGTACTGCCACTGCCCCGCAACGCGACCGACGAACAGCGCTTCCAGGCTGCCATGGAAACCTTCGACGCACGCGTGGTGCAGATCGAGGCGGCGGTCGAGGCACTGCTCGCGCCCCCGCCGTACCGCATGCCGCTGGTGGAAGCCGAGCTGAAACGGGTGTTTCCCCGCTTCCCCGGCGTACTGGCCGGGCTGGCGTGGAACGATACCCGGCTGCGCCTGTGCAACGACCACGAATGGCTGCGCTACAGCTTCCCCCTGCATGAGCTGGTCGCGGCAGGTGCACTGCAGCGCGCGCCCGGTGACTGGTCCCTCTGTCCCGTCCCGGACCCGCAGGTCAGCCGCGGGCAGGACCACCAGCAGCTCACCGCCGATCGCGTCGCGGCGTTCGCCACCCTGCAGGCCGGGTTCGCCGATCTCACCGACGTCAACGCGCGTTTCGAGCAGGCCTTTGCACGCTACTTCGAGGCCGCGCGCGAGGGCTACGGTACGTTGATCGAAGAAGCCGTCTACCTGCGCCCGCCGGATGAGCAGGAGGCCCTGGCCGGCGAGGACGTCGAGATCTTCACCGTGCGCACCCACGAACCGGATCTGGAGGCGGCCCAGGAGACGCCCGCCGATACCGATCCCCATCGCGGCCGTTTCGGCGTGATCTACCGCATCGGCCGCAACGACAGCCGTCGCTGCTTCCAGCTGTTCCCGCTGCAGAGCCGGATCGTGCGGCTGGCGCTGGACGGTGAGCTGCCATTGAACGGTGTGCTCGAAGACCGCAAAGTGCGGTTGCGCCACGGTCACTACGCCACCATCCAGGTGAGGCGTGGCACGCCGCTCGCGCTGGACTGGAGCGCCTACGACACGTACGCCCGCCCACGCCCGGAATCCATCTCGCACGTGATCGTGGAGCCGCTGCGGGTCAATGCCTCACGCGCGAACGCCACCCGGCTGCGGCACTCCCCGTTCCCCGCGCTGGTGCGGCCAATACAGCAGGATTTCTTCTGGCTCGACGCGGACGCCTTCCTGCATGAAGCGCGCGGCACGAACAGCTTCGAAGCGCATCTCGCCGCGCCGCCATTGTGGCTGCGGGCGGTGGAGTTCATCGTTCCCTTCGTCGGGAACCTGCGCGAAATTTCTTCGACGGATCGCCAGCGCTTCGCCATGGCCGCATTCGGCCTGTATCTGGAAGGCTGGCTGGTCCTGGGGCCGGTGGTCAACGGGGTCGTCAAGCTCCTCTACATCCCCGGCATGAAGGCGCTTCCGCGTTTCGCCGAGCTCTCCAGGGTCCTGGGGCGAAACGCCCTGGATGCGTTGAATCCACTGGCCGGCAGCCTGGCGCTGTCCCGACTCGGCGTCAGCGTGGTCCAGCGCGGACTGCACGGCGACCTGCACTTCGTCTGGTCGCGCCTGCGCCATCCGCCCACGCAGACCGGCGAATGGCAGTGGATCACCCGCGGCGGCATGGCGGTGCTCAGCGACGCCGCTGCCCGCCAACGCATGGCAACCACGGTCGAAGTGCGGACCGTACAGGGGGTCAAAGACGTGCTGGTTGTCGCAGGTACCGGCGACAGCGCTGGCTCCCACGGGCAGCGGCACCTGTTCGACCCGGCAACGCTGACCCCCTACGGCCCGCTGCTGCAGCCCGCGCCGGACAGCAGCAGCGCCGCTGGCATGCTGCTGAAGGTGGGTGAGGG
>JAEWLO010000451.1 GCA_023457475.1 Pseudomonadota bacterium
GCGTCCAGCTACGAGGACGCCAAAGCCGGGCTGGATGCGGGCATCCGCGGCTTCACCCATCTGTACAACGCGATGTCGCCGCTGACCGGTCGCGAGCCCGGTGCCGTCGGCGCGGCGCTGGAAGACCGCGACAGCTGGGTCGGCATCATCGCCGACGGCGTGCATGTGCACCCGGCCAGCCTGCGCGTTGCGCTGGCAGCCAAGCCGCGCGGCAAGGTGATGCTGGTGACCGATGCGATGCCGCCGGTGGGTGCGGACGACCCCAGCTATGAGCTGTATGGCGAAGTGATCACTGCCGTCGACGGGGTGGTGCGCAACGCGGCTGGTTCGCTGGCGGGCTCGGCGCTGGACATGGCCACGGCCGTGCGCAACGCCGTGCACCAGCTGGGTCTGCCGTTGGACGAGGCGGCCCGCATGGCGGCGCGCTATCCGGCGCAGTTCCTCAATGTGGACGATCGCCTGGGCGAGATCGCCGAAGGCTACCAGGCCGACCTGGTGCTGCTCGACGACGCGCTGCAGGTGCGTGCCACCTGGATTGCCGGGCAGCGCGAGGACGCATGAACACCTCCACCGGCGCGCGCATGGGCTCCATCGACGCCCTGCGCGGGCTGACCGTGGCCGCGATGCTGCTGGTCAACAATCCCGGCGACTGGGCATATGTGTATGCGCCGCTGCTGCATGCTGACTGGCATGGCTTCACGCCGACCGACCTGATCTTTCCGCTGTTCCTGTTCATCGCCGGGGTCTCGATGGCCTTCAGCCTGGATCCGCGTGCGGCCGATCCGCTGGCGCGCCCCGCGTTGAGGCGTGGCCTGCTGCAGCGGGCGCTGCGCATTCTGGTGGCCGGACTACTGCTGCATGTGCTGGCGTGGTGGTTGTTCGCGCTGCCTGCCTATCGACCGTGGGGGGTGCTGCAGCGGATCGCGGTATGCGTGGCGGGCGTGGGGCTGGTGGCGATTCACCTGCGGCCGCGCGCGCAGTGGGCGGTGCTGGGCGGACTGCTGCTGGGCTATGCCGCCGTGCTGCTGGGGGCAGACACGCTGGAGCCGTGGCACAACCCGGCCAGTCGCCTGGATACCACGCTGTTCGCACCGTTCCTCTACCGGTACGACCCGGCCACCGGCCTGGGCCACGACCCGGAGGGCCTGCTCAGCACGCTGGGCGCACTGGCCACCACCTTGCTTGGGCTGATTGCCGGACGTTGGCTGCGTGCCGGGCAGCTGAAGGCACTGGTTGGGCTGGCGGGCGGATGCCTGCTGCTGGGGTGGGGGATTGCCCTCCCGACTGCGGGCCTGCCGCTCAACAAGAATCTGTGGACGCCGTCCTATGCGCTGGTGGCGGGCGGATTGTCGGCGGCCACGCTGCTGCTTGCGCATTGGGTCGTGGACCGCGAGGGGAGGCCGGCGCTGGGTCGCCGCTTCGGGGTCAATGCGATCGCCGCCTATGTGGGGTCGTCGGTGATGGCGCTGGTGATGATCGCCAGCGGTGCGTGGGCAGCGTGCAACGCGCTGCTCCTGGCACGGATGCCGGGCGAGCCTCGTCTGGCGTCCCTGCTGTGCGCGTTGGGCTTCGTTGCGTTCTGGTGGGGGGTGGTCTGGCTGCTCGACCGACGCCGTATCTACCTCAAGATCTGAACGCGCCCCGGTGCGCATCGCCGGGGCGTCCTGACATTTCCTACACCTGGTCATCACGCCGCGCCAGTAAAAGTACGTAGCAAGTACTGCGTAGTTTTACTGTACCGCCACGCGTCAGCCGTATTCCCTCCTACGTAAAGGATCGGGTTATGTGCTCCAGGATCGCGTTGTCGAAGCATCTTCTGGCCGAGCGGATCGGCCATTTCTGCCGGCTGGCATGCAGCAGCGCCCTGATGGCGGCCAGCGTGCCCGTCTGGGCCGCCTGCGACAGCGTCGCGCCGACGACCGGGCAGACCGTCACCTGCAACGCGGCCGCGCCGAATCCGCAGACCACTCCGATCGTCAGCGTCGCCGGTTCGTCAAGCACGACCATCAACGTGCAGGCCGGTGCGCAGCTGGCGGTCGGTGCACCCGCCGCCATTGCGCTCGACGGCGGCGGTGGTCACGTCATCCGCAACGACGGCAGCATCACCAACAGCGCAGGATTCGGGGTGGTCTCCAACGGAGCGACCACGCTGGTCAACCGCGGCACCCTCACCAGCACCGGCGCGTCGGTCGTATTCGGTGCGGGGGCGGACCGCCTGGAGATGCTGGGAGGCAGCCTCAGCGGCGCGGTTCTGCTGGGGGCCGGCGACGATACGGTCATCGTCTCCAATGGCACGATGGGCAGCCTCGACCAGGGCGATGGGACCGACAGCCTGCAGATCAGTGGCGGCACCGTTACCGGCATTGTCCAGCAGGGTGCGGGCCTCGACGACTTCGTGATGGCGGGTGGCACCATCGGCGCCTTGCTGCAGGGCGATGGCCTGGATACGTTCCGGATGACGGCGGGTCGGATCGTCGGTGCCTTCGATGACGGCGACTACGCCGAGATGACCGGTGGGCAGATCGGCCGGGTCAACATGAAGCTCGAGGACAACACCTTCCTGATGAGCGGCGGCACGATCGACGGCAACCTGGTGACCGGCTTTGGCAACGATACGATCGTGCTTTCGGAGGGATACATCGGCGGCAACATCAGTGTCAGCGGGGGCGATGACGCGGTCACCATCACCGGAGGCACCGTCCGTGGCGAAATCCGGTTGAGCTTCGGCAACGACCGCATGGAATGGAACGGGGGCGGGGTAGTGCACGGCCAGGTGGACTTCGGTGAGGGCGACGACACGGCCGCCCTGACGCGTCTGAACGCGTCGCACCTCGGAGCGCTCCCCGCCTTCACCGGCGGTCCGGGCAACGACACGCTGGTCATGGACAACGTCAAGACCAATGGCGTAGGCCGCTTCAGCGGCTGGGAATCAGTCGGGCTTGCCAATGACAGTCAGTTGACCTTCGACGGCGACCTGCTGCTGGGTGATGCCGGGACCGGAACGGGCAGTCTGAGCGTGGACGCCACCAGCATCCTGTATGCCGGCGGTCTCGACGCCGGCATCTACGCTGTCGATGCGGCGTTGCCGGTCTCAGTCACCAGCGCGGGGCGGCTCGACCTCAGCAACGGCACCACGGGTGCTGGAGACCGTTTCACCATCGCCGGCAACTACACCGGTAGCGGCGCGGCGGTTTACCTGGACACGGCGCTGGGTGATGACAGCTCGGCCTCGGATCGGCTGGTGATCTCCAACGGGGTGGCCAGCGGCAGCACCGGCATCGGCATCCTCAACGCGGGAGGCAGCGGCGCGGCGACGACCGCCGACGGCATCATGGTGGTTGAAGCGATCAACGGCGGGAGCACCAGCGCCGATGCGTTCGCGCTGTACAACCCGGTGGCCGCCGGGGCATTCGAGTACTTCCTGTTCAAAGGGGGCGTGAGCGCGGGCAGCGGCGAGAACTGGTACCTGCGTTCGACGCTGGTCAACGGAGGGGCTGCCGCCGCAGCGGCCCCGCCGCTCGGGATCACTTCGGT
>JAEWLO010000452.1 GCA_023457475.1 Pseudomonadota bacterium
GTGCTGGAACGAAAAGCAGCCACGCAGGGCGTGGCTCTACGGCCATGGTCAATGCAAGGTAGCGGTGAGGCCCGGATTCAGCTAAACATGCAGACTGGCCCAGGAACGGGCCTGCCTTCCCCTGTTACCTGGATCTGCCTGTGCTGAGTGTTGTCGGTCTGTTGCTTGCGTTGTACGTGGTCTGGCGTGTCATCTGGCCTTTGAAACTGGCGCTGTCCCTGCGCGGTCCACTGGGCCTGCTGGTGATCGCCCTGGCCCTTCATCATCGGATCGTGGCCCGCTTCGCCGGGACCATGGCTTCCCCGGAAATTCCCAAGGCCGCCATCGCCGTGCTGGCGACCGGCTTCACCGCGCTGTTGCTGCTGGCTGTGTTCCTGCTGGTCGTGGACGCCGTGTTGTTGATCGCGCGCCTGGTCCGCTCCCCGCGTGTCGCCGAGGCGCTGCGCACGCCGTGGCTGCGTCCGTCCGCCGCCCTCGTCGCGCTGCTGCTCGCGGCCTGGGGCATCAGCCAGGGCATGGCGGTGCCCAAGGTGCGCCAGGTGGAGGTGGCCATCGATGGCCTTCCGGCGGCCTTCGATGGCTACCGGGTGCTCCAGCTCACCGACATTCATGCCAGCCGCCTGCTCACCGGCGACTGGGTGACCCAGGTGGTGGCGGAAAGCAACGCGCTGACGCCGGATCTGGTGGTCATCACCGGTGATCTGGTCGACGGCAGTGTGCGCGCCCGTGCCAATGACGTGCGCGCGCTGGGCGAACTCAAGGCCCCGGATGGCGTGATCGCCATTACCGGCAACCATGAGTATTACGGCCAGTACGCGGCCTGGATGCAGGCTTTCCGCGGGTTGGGCATGCAGGTGCTCGAGAACAGCCACACGGAGGTCACGCGCGAGGGGGCGGCCCTGACCATCGCAGGCGTCACCGACCCGGTGGCCGCGCGCTACGGCCTGCCGATGCCCGACCTGAAGGCGGCGTTGGCCGGTGCCGACCCGCAGGCCCCGGTGATCCTGCTCGACCACCGCCCGGGACAGGCGCGGGAGAATGCCGCGCAGGGCGTGAAGCTGCAGCTGTCCGGCCACACCCATGGTGGGCACATCCTGGGCATGAACCAGCTGGTCAAGCGCGCCAATGGTGGTTTTGTCTCCGGCCGCTACGCCGTGGACGGCATGACGCTTTACGTCAGCAACGGTGCCGGGCTGTGGCCGGGCTTTGCCGCCCGCATCGGCGTGCCCTCGGAAATCACCCTGTTCACCCTGCGGCGAGCGGCAGCGCCTGCAGCGCCGGCCGCGGGCTGAGTTCCGGGGCCAGCGTGTGCGCCACCGCCATGCGCAGCATGGTGGGACTGATGTAGCGGCGGTGGGTGCGGTCGATCATCGCCATGTAGAAGCGGCCGAAGGCATTGTGGGTGCGCACGCGCGTGCCCAGCGAGATGCGTAGCTGGCCGTCGTCCAGCCGCTCCACGCGCACGCAGGAACGGAAGCGGAGGTGGCGGTCGTCCGCGCCCAGCAGGACTTCGGCGCTGCGGCCGTCGGCGGAGAGCTGCTGGGCCAGCACCGGAAAGCGGCCGGCGAACAGGCGGCTGCGGTCTTCCGACAGCAGCGATGACACCGGGCAGCCCAGCGGCGAGGTGCGCAACCGCAGCGGAGTCACCAGCAGGTTGCGGATCGCCATGAGCTGGCCGACACCGGTCGGCGGGTTGAGCAGGAAGCCGTCCAGCACCGATTCCAGCAGCACCGCGGCGCTGGAACGCGGCAGCGCGTGTGCGGGCAGCACCACCGAGCCGTAATCCTGGCGGTGACTGCCTTCGGGCAGCGCCTGCTGCAGCAGCGAGTCGGCGGGCGCGGCAGCGGCATGCTGCACCGGCAGATCGCTTGGCATCCGGCTGACATAGCCGCGGATCGGCCGCAGCCGATGCAGCGCAGCGCGCAGCCGGCCCATCGGGTCACGGGTGTACGCGCACAGACGGCCGGCCCACGAACGCGACGGCGCGTGCAGCGACAGGCTCACGCAGGGCACGCTGCGCGGATCGGTCTGGTCGAGCAGCGACTGCAGGCCGGGGGGCAGGGTATCGGTCAGACCGGGAATGTCGGCCTCGTCGCGGTCGACCTGTGCACGCTGCGCGTCGGTGAGTGGGCCACTGTGATCGTTGGCATGGCAGGACAGGGCAAACAGCGCCGGGTGCGGCGTGCGCTGCGACACGAACTGGTGCCACGTGCCGCTGCCGAAGCGCACGGTGAACAGGCAGTCCGGCGGCACGTCCACGTAGCGCAGGGCGTGCACGAACGCGGCCGGGTCTGCGGCGATCTGCGCGTCGGAAGCGGTGGAGAAGCGCAGCTGCGCACCGCCGCTGCCGGAGACCGCGGTGAACATGCGTGGCCCCGCGTGGCGGTGGAAGGGGTGGCCGTTGCGGCCCACCGCGAACGAGTACAGCGACGAAGGATCCTGATGCGCCATGTGCATGCCGCCCAGCCGCGCCGAGGGCTCGTCGAGTGCATCGATGAAACGCGGATGCGCGGCCTGGCGCACCCCCGCATCGCGCACCAGCTGGTCGCCGGCCCCGATCCCCAGCTGGGTGATGAGGGTGACCTCGACCGGGCTGCCGCCTCCGTGGGAAGGGAGGCTGATGCCGGGGAATGAACGGTCCGTGCGGGTCACTCCTGGCATGGTGGCCTCCTCAGCCTTCGGCAGGGGTCTTGCGGGAACGGGCGCGGGCGCGGCTCTCGCGCTGCAGGGGGCCGCCCACCGGGCAGACTTCCGCCGCCCAGGAGAACAGCGTGTTGGTCAGGCGCTCGGGAACCTGGCGGAAATACACGAACTGGCCGCGCTTCTCGCGCTCGATCAGGCCGGCCTCCTCAAGGATGCGCAGGTGACTGGACAGCGCGGGCTTGCTGAAGTCGAAGCGGTCGCCCAGTTCGCCCGCGCTGAGCTCGCCGCCGGCCAGATAGGCGAGGATCTGGCGGCGGGCACTGGAGGCAAGGGCTTCGAAGATACGGTCCACGGCTGTCAGTTAACTAATTCGTTAATTAACTATGTATCCGTTTCGGGAGGATTGTCAAGTGCCGGGGTGCAGCGAGGCGGGAGCGCTCTGAAGCCGTCATGCGCTCGTCATCTGCATCCCCTACCTTGCGGCGCACTTCAGGGGTAAAGGCGACACAGGTGGCCGAGCAGGCAAGACGGCGCCTGGCGCGCATGTTCGAGGACCACGCGCCGCTGCTGCGCGGCTTCTTCGTGCGGCGCGGCGCACGGCAGGACGCCGAGGACCTTGTGCAGGAAACCTATCTGCGTCTGTTGCGTGCGCACGAGGGGAAGGGCGAACCGATCGCGAACCCCGAAGCGTACCTGTTCACGGTCGCGCAGAACCTGGCGCGCGAGCAGGCCGCACGCCGGCGCTGGTCGACCCTGCCCATCGAAGAGATCGAAGACCTGGGCCAGAGCCTGGCCAGCGGGGAATGCGTGGAAGACGCCGCCGAACGTGAACAGCGCCGCCAGCACCTGCAGGCCTTGCTGGTCACCCTTCCGGAACACACGCGCGCGGTGCTGGTGCTGCAGTACCGCGATGGCTTGAGCTACAAGCAGATTGCCGAACGCATGGGCGTGTCGCCGCACATGGTGAAGAAGCATGTGGTGCGAGGGCTCTCGGTGTGTCGCCGGGCGATGGTCGAGCCGGGGAGGCCATGAGCATGGCCGTCGAACATCCATCGGCGCTGACCCGTGCTGCCGCGCACTGGCATGCACTGCAGCGCGAGGGCGACCTGAGCCCGTCCCAGCAGCGTGCCTTCATGCAGTGGCTGCTGGTGTCCGCCGAACACCTGCGCGAGTACATGGCCATCAGCGCGGTGGCCGGCGCGCTCGGCGATGCGCTGCGCGCCATGCCGGTCGATGTGGACGCGCTGTTGCAGGCCCCAGCGCCGGCCGACAACGAGCACAACGTGGTACGGCTCTCGCCGCGCCCGGCCACCGCCGCGGCAGCACGCCCGGCGCGCCCGGTGCGCGCGCTGCCCCGCATCGCGGTTGCGGCCGCTGTGATGCTCGGCGTGGGCCTGTGCACCACGTTCGCCTGGCCGCGCACCGGGAACTACGTGGCTGCGCATGGCGTGCCGCGACAGATCATGCTGTCCGACAATACGGTCGTGCATCTGGACGCGGAGAGTGAGATATCGGTGCGCATGACCCTGCTGGGGCGGCGGGTCGAACTCGAACGGGGCCAGGCGAGCTTCGTCGTGGCCCGCGATCGTCGCCCCTTCGCCGTGCATGCCGCGGGACTGCAAGTGACCGACATCGGCACCACGTTCGATGTCTCGCTGCTGCGCGAGCAGGCCCGTATCGGCGTGAGCGAGGGACGGGTGCATGTACGCGGGGACGGGGGGCGCGGGCGCATGCTGGCTGATCTCGGCGCGGGCCAGGCGGCGCAGGTCGATTATCGCGACCAGCGCGTGCGTGTCAGCGAAGAGGACGCCGCCAGCATGACCGCATGGTGGAACGGGCGCGTGGTGTTCCGCGACGAGCCGCTGCGCGATGTGGTCGACCGCTTCAACCGCCGCAACACGCTGCGTCTGCACGTGAGCGACGACGCCGGTGCGCTGCGCATGACCGGCAACCTGCGTGCGGATGACGTGGCGTCGCTGCGCGCATTCCTGGACCAGCAGCCGACCCTGGTGACACGGCACGAAGCCGACGGCATCCATGTGCGTCTGCGCACGGCATCGCCGTTGACGCTGTAAGAAAAAATTCATCGAAAAAGCGGTGCCCGATCCGCGCGCTGCGCCCTCGTAGTAGGGGAAAGCAGGAACAAACCCGTTCCGCGACCACCGCCATTCCCTCACTGGATCCCACGATGCGCCGCACACTGTTCCTTTCCATTGCCCTTGCCCTGCAGGTTACTGCCACCGCCAACGCCCAAGGGGCCGAGCCGGCGCGCGTGGCCAGCGAGGCCATTGCCTCGCAGCCGCTGGACATGGCGCTCAACGCGCTGTCGCGCCAGACCGGACTGCAGTTCGTGTACAACGCGCAGAGCGCCGGCAACCCGCGCACGCCGGGAGCGCCTGCCGGCCTGAGCGCGGATGCGGCGCTCAGCCGTCTGCTGGCCGGCACGGGACTGCGCTACCGCTATCTCAATGCCACCACCGTGACCATCGAAGCGCAGAACAGCGCCTCGCCGGCTCCGACCTCCGCGCTGGCCGCACCGGGTACGGCGATGGTGGCGGACGCCACCCCGGCAACGCACGGCGTGGGCGCTCCCGCCGCTGAAGCCGCCAACCTGGAAACCATCCAGGTCACCGGCAGCTACAGCCGCAGCCTCGAGCAGGCGGTGGATATCAAGCGCGCCACCGTGGGCTTCTCCGATTCGATCGTCGCCACCGACGTGGCCGACTTTCCGGAACAGAACCTCGCCGAAGCGCTGCAGCGCGTCCCGGGCGTGACCATCGAGCGCAGCAAGGGGCTGGGCACCAAGGTCAACGTGCGCGGCCTGCCTTCGGAGTACACCCATGTGTCGATCAACGACCTGGCCACCGCCTCGGGAAGTGGCGGTCGCGACGTCGAGTTCGACATGTTCGCCTCGGAGATCATCCAGCAGGTGACGGTGCAGAAGTCGCCTACGGCGGCGGACGAGGAAGGCGGCATCGCCGGTTCGGTGAAGATTTCCACTGCCCGCCCGTTCGACTACAACGAACGCAAGCTGGTGCTGTCCGCGGAGGGCGCGCACAACAGCATTTCCGAAGAAGTGGATCCGCGCTTTGCCTTCCTCGCCGCCGATACGTGGGGCGACTGGGGTGCGCTGGTGTCCTATTCGCAGTCCAAGCGCACGAACCGCACCGACTCGACCTCGGGCATCAACTTCCGCCCGTCTTCGCGCTTCCTGACCGCGTCCGGCACCCGTGGCACCCAGGCCCAGTCCGTGCTGGCGCGCGACGCCGGCGTGATCATCACCGACCGCAACGACACCGATCAGACCAACCGCGTGGTGTTCCAGGACAAAGTCGGCGACCGCGTTTACATCAACGAACAGGATAAGTGGGGGGCGACCGGCTCGCTGCAGTACAAGCCCAGCAACAACTTCAGCCTGACCTTCGATGCGATGGTGGGCGGCTATGACAGCACCGAGGACGAGTACGACGCGGCGGCCTATTCGGCCTCCAGCCGCAGCACCTTCGATACCATCCATGAGTACGACGCCACCACGCTGTCCGAGTACGGCATGGTGGTGCTGCGCGATGTGTCCTACACCGCGACCCAGCACGAGATGCTGAGCAAGGAGCGGATCAACAAGACCGACTACAGCCAGTACAGCCTGGCGATGGACTGGAAGGGCGACAGCTGGTACGTGGACGCGCTGGTGGGCTACTCCGGCGCGGAGAAAACCTCGGACTTCTCCAACCTCAAGCACGTGGCCTACGCGCCGTCGCGCACCCGCTGGACCGGTGACAGCGGTGAAACCATTCCCACTGCCGCGGCCGGCAGCTTCGACATGTACAACGACCCGGGTCGCTACCTGTTCGAGGCCTACGAGACCACGCTGGAAAAGGTGAAGGACGACAAGTACGCCGCCCAGGTCAACGTGACCCGCCTGCTGGACCTGGCCTTCCTGCCGGCGCTGCACACGGTCCGATTCGGCGCGCGCTATACCGACCGCTCCAAGGAACGCCAGTATGGTGAGCTGAAGATCACCGGCCCCACGGCCGGCAGCGCGGCCTGGGTGAACACCCGGACGATGGCCGACAGCGAGATGCAGTGGATCGGCGACATCGTGCCGGGCGGCAGCTACTCCAACAACGGGCTGAACTGGCAGCAGGTATCCAACGACTACGCGCGCAGCACGTTCCGCTACGACGGTTTCTACACGCCGTTCGATCCGGGCCAGTACTACCAGGTCGACGAGAAGGTGATGAGCTTCTATGCCATGACCGATTTCGCGTTCGACATCGGCCGCGTTCCGTTCACCGTCAACGCCGGCGCGCGCTATGTCGACACCACCGTCGACTCGTTCGGCTATCACCCGATCCAGCTGCCCAATGGCAGCACGGGCTACACCGATACCCCGGTGTCGAAGGACGGCAGCTACGACGACCTGCTGCCCAGCTTCAACATGACCGCCGAGCTGGCGTCCGGTCTGCTGCTGCGCGCCGCCGCCTCCAAGGTGATGATGCGCCCGGCGCTGACCGACATCGCCTACAAGCGCACCGCCAGCTGGAGCTCGTATCGCTTCACCGACGGCAACCCGGCGCTGAAGCCGACGTACGCCAAGCAGTGGGAGATCGGCCTGGAGAAGTACCTGGACAACGGCGCGCTGTTTGCCGCCAGCTACTTCCGCAAGAACATCGATGGCGTGGTGATCAACTCGCTGACGGGCGTGGTCGAGGATGTGGCGGTGTACAACGCCAACGGCAGCCTCAACGGCATCTACGACTTCGACGTGTATCAGCCGGTCAATGCCAAGGGAGCCTATGAGGTGGACGGCATCGAACTGGTCGCCCAGATGCCGCTCGGCATGTTCGCGCCCTGGCTGGAGGGCTTCGGCATCAATGCCAACTACACGATGCTGGACAGCTCGCTGGCCGGTGAATCCGACCTGGGCATCCGCACCCCGATGCCGGGCCTGTCGGAGAAGACCTGGAACTTCACCGCGTACTACGAGAACGCGCGCTTCGACGCCCGCGTGTCCTACAACCACAAGGACGAATACGTTGAATCGATCGGCTACAACCTGTATCCGATCTGGCGCGATGCCTATGGCCAGATGGATGTGTCGATCGGCTACCGGATCACCGACAACATCAAGATCAGCCTGAAGGGCATCAACCTGACCAACGAACGCACCAGCGGCTACACCATGGACCCGTCGTTCCCGACCATGGATGAGACCTCGGGCCGTCGTATCAGCCTCGGCCTGCGCGCTGATTTCTAAGTTCTGCTTCAAGTGCGGGCGGCGTGCGGATCGGAGAGGGTTCGCGCGTCGTCCGTACGCTTTTCAGAGGTAACGCAATGAAGAAATGTCTGATGCTGGCGCTGCTTGCGGCGTCTGCTCCCGCGGTGGCCGCGCCCGCCTCCACCGACGCCGGCCGCC
>JAEWLO010000453.1 GCA_023457475.1 Pseudomonadota bacterium
CCTTTTTCATGGCGCGTCATTGCAGGGCCGCGTGGCGACGCGTTCATCCAGCAGGCACGGTAGCGCCACGGCGGCGCGGCCCTTTCTTTTGCTGCAATGCGGGTTGATCCTGCTTCGTAATTATGCCGTAATTACATCAACACCCCCGGGATGCCTGCAATGAACCCCAGCTGGGACAGCAAAGCGCGCGGCCGTCAGGCGCGCCTGGAACGGGCCGCCCCCTTCGCGCGCGGCCATGAGGTCGCCGCCGGCGATCTGGCCGACCTGCTCCATGCCGTGCTCGAGCCGGGTGACAAGGTCTGCCTGGAAGGCAACAACCAGAAGCAGGCCGACTTCCTGGCCGAGACGCTGGCGGGGCTGGACCCAGCCCGTGTCCATGACCTGCACATGGTGCAGTCGGTGCTGTCCCTGCCCACGCATCTGGATGTCTTCGAGCGCGGCCTTGCCTCGAAGCTGGACTTCTCCTTCTCCGGTCCGCAGTCGGTGCGGCTGGCCAATCTGGTCGCCGAAGGCCGCATCCAGATCGGGGCCATCCATACCTATCTGGAGCTGTTCGGCCGTTACTTCATCGACCTCACGCCCGGCGTGGCCCTGGTCGCCGCGCAGGCCGCCGACCGCCACGGCAACCTCTATACCGGCCCGAACACCGAAGACACGCCGGTGATCGTGGAGGCCACCGCGTTCGGCGGCGGCCTCGTCATCGCCCAGGTCAACGAAATCGTCGACACCCTCCCCCGCGTCGATATTCCCGCCGACTGGGTCAACTTCGTGGTGCAGGCCCCGCGCCCGAATCACATCGAGCCGCTGTTCACCCGCGACCCGGCGCAGATCTCCGAGATCCAGGTGCTGATGGCGATGATGGCCATCAAGGGCATCTATGCCGAATACGGGGTCAACCGCCTCAACCACGGCATCGGTTTCGACACGGCCGCCATCGAGCTGCTGCTGCCCACCTACGCCGAATCGCTGGGCCTGAAGGGAAAGATCTGCCAGCACTGGGCGCTCAATCCGCACCCGGCGCTGATTCCGGCGATCGAATCAGGCTTCGTGAAATCCGTGCACTCGTTCGGTTCGGAACTGGGCATGGAGAAGTACATCGCCGCGCGCGGCGATGTGTTTTTCACCGGTGCCGACGGTTCCATGCGCTCCAACCGGGCGTTTTCGCAGACCGCCGGGCTCTACGCCTGCGACATGTTCATCGGCTCGACCCTGCAGATCGACCTGCAGGGCAACAGCTCCACCGCCACGCGCGACCGTATCGCCGGCTTCGGCGGCGCACCCAACATGGGCTCGGACGCACGCGGCCGCCGTCACGCCAGCGAGGCCTGGCTGAAGGCCGGCCAGCAGGCCGCGCGACCCGGCGAGATGCCACGGGGACGCAAGCTGGTGGTGCAGATGGTGGAAACCTTCCGCGAACACATGGCTCCCGCCTTCGTTGACCGGCTCGATGCGTGGGACCTGGCCGAGCGCGCGGCCATGCCGCTGCCGCCGGTGATGATCTACGGCGACGACGTCACCCATGTGCTCACCGAAGAAGGCATCGCCAACCTGCTGTTGTGCCGCACGCCGGAAGAACGCGAACAGGCGATCCGCGGCGTGGCCGGCTATACCGCCGTCGGCCTGGGCCGCGATCGCGCCGCGGTCGAGAACCTCCGCGACCGTGGCGTGATCCAGCGCCCGGACGACCTCGGCATCAATGTGCGTGACGCCAGCCGCGACCTGCTCGCCGCACGCTCCGTCAAAGACCTGGTGCGCTGGTCCGGAGGTCTGTACGACCCGCCCAAGCGCTTCCGCAACTGGTAAGGGACCTCGCATGGAAACCCTCGACTATCGCTTCAACGGCACCCAGGCCGTCACCTTCCCGCCCGAGGCGCTGCTGGTCGGCGTGCTGGCCTCGGGTAATCTGGAAATCCTGCTGGAACCGGCCACGCTGGACGGTGCGATGGAGATCCGCATCATCACCGCCGCCACCGGCTTCGGTACGATCTGGCAGGCCGTGATCGGCGACTTCGCGCAGCGTCATCCGCTGCGCGACGTGCGCGTCTCGATCAACGACGCCGGGGCCACCCCGGCGGTGGTCAGCCTGCGCCTGGACCAGGCCGCTGAAGCGCTGCGCGCAGGCGGTGCCGCATGAACCTGCCCCAGCGTCACAGCTACTACGAAGCCGATGCACGCGAACGCCTGGCCGGACTTCTGGATGTCGGCACGTTCCACGAGTTTGTCGGTCCCGCCCGTCGGGCCACCAGTCCGCATCTCGCGCAGCTCGGGCAGCCGGCGGCGTTCGACGACGGCATCGTGGTGGGCGAAGGCCAGCTGCAGCGCAAGCGCGTGCTGGTCGCCGCGCAGCAG
This sequence comes from Pseudomonadota bacterium, assembly GCA_023457475.1. Lineage (GTDB taxonomy): Bacteria > Pseudomonadota > Gammaproteobacteria > Xanthomonadales > Xanthomonadaceae > Stenotrophomonas. The sequence goes on from JAEWLO010000453.1 coordinate 2,350, forward strand.
GGAGCCTTCATGGGCGGCGGCGTCGGCGAAGTGCACGGTGCCAAACTGGCCGGCCTGCTGCAGCGCGCCGCAGAGACGTGTCCCGACGGGGTGCTGCTGCTGCTCGACACCGGTGGCGTACGCCTGCATGAAGCCAATGCCGGACTCATCGCCATTTCCGAGATCATGCGCGCCACGCTCGACGCACGTGCGGCCGGCGTGCCGGTGATCGCCCTGATCGGCAGCGGCAACGGAGCCTTCGGCGGCATGGGCATCGTCGCCCGCTGCTGCACCACGGTGATCATGTCCGAGGAAGGCCGCCTGTCGCTGTCCGGTCCGGACGTCATTGAAACGGTGCGCGGCGTGGAGGAGTTCGACGCCCGCGACCGCGCACTGGTCTGGCGGGTCACCGGTGGCAAGCACCGGTACCTGATCGACCAGGCCCAGGTGCTGGTGCCCGATGCGATCAGCGCGTTCGCGCAGGCCGCGTTCGACGCACTGCAACCAGACAGCGCCAGCACCGACACCGATGCCGCGCTGGCCGCGCTGCAGTCCCGCCACGCCCACCTTCAGTCCCGTGTGCAGGCCTGGAGTGACTGCCGCGACGGACTGGAGATCTGGACGCGCCAGGGCATCACCGAGCCGGAGCGCCTGCCGCTGCTGGACACCGATGCCTTCCTCGCTGTTACCGCGCAACGGAGCCTGCCATGACCCCGGCCCTGGACGATCTGCTGGCCGCGCTGTTCCCGCAGGGGCACGACGTAGCGGTGAACGATGCGGTGCTGACCGGCACGGCACGCACCGATGACGGCGTGGTGACCGTGATCGGCACCACCGACAACATCGAGGTCGGCGTGGACCATGCCCTCGCACTGGCCGATGCGGTGCTGGCCAGTACCGCCGAGCATCCGCAGCGGGCCATCGTGATGCTGGTGGACACCGCCGGCCAGCGCCTTGCTCGTCGCGATGAACTGCTGGGCATCAATGGTTACTTCGCGCACCTGGCACAGACCCTGGACCTCGCGCGCCGGCGTGGCGCACGTCTGGTCACGCTGGTGTATGGCGAATCCGTGAGCGGCGGTTTCCTTTCCTTCGGCCTGATGGGCGACCACATCCATGCCCTGCCCTCCGCGCGGGTGCGGGTGATGGACCTGCGCGCCATGGCGCGGGTGACCAAGCAACCGCTGGAGACACTGCAGGCGCTCAGCCAGACCTCGCCGGTGTTCGCACCGGGAGTGGACAACTATGTCGCCATGGGCGCGGTAGCATCGCTCTGGGAGGGCGACCTGTCCGCCGCCCTGCTGCAGTCGCTGCGCACCCCTGCCGGCGGCGATCAACGCGCTGCGCGGGGTGCCGAACGTGGCGGCCGCCTGCTGGCCGCCCCCCTGCGCGCGGCTGTGGCGCGCGGCGATGCCTGACCGGCCCGCCCGCCACACGCTGGTCTGGTTGTCTGCCCACGCCGACTGGCGGGCAGACATCGCCGCGCATGACAGCCGCCTGGCGACCTGGTTCGCGCAGGGCTGGCCGGCCGTCGTGGCGCGCCGCGCGGCCGATGACCCGGACCCGCGCGTGCGTCTCGGCGTGCCGTTGCCACCGGCAGAAGCTAAACAGCGGCTGGGCCTTCGCGTGCCGCTTGCGCATATCGAACGCCAACTGCCGCCGCCGACGCTGCACGGCCTGCTGGAACGCCCCCTGCGCGGTGCCGCCAGCAGCTGGCACCTGCCCCTGCAGGCGCTGGCCGCGATCGGACCGGCACGGGTATTCGGGGCATTCGCCTGGCAGACACTGACCGGCCTGGACTATGTACACGACCGTTCTGACGTCGACCTGCTGTGGCAGGTGGACCGTGCCGCCACCGCCGATGCGCTGATCGCACGCCTGCAGGCCTGGGAGGGCACCTTTGCACGGCGCGTGGACGGCGAGTTGTGCCTGCCCGATGGCGGTGCGGTGAACTGGCGGGAATATGCCGGCAGTGCGCGGCAGGTGCTGGTGAAGCGGGTGGACGGGGCCGCGCTGGAATCGCGCGATGCGCTGTTTGAACGCGTGTTGGCGGTGGCGTCGTGAGCGCGGTGGCACTGGCGGTGGTGCCCGGGTTGCCACGCAGAGCGCGGCGCTACGGCGGGTTGGCGGTGGCCTGCCTGCATGGCGAACTGGCACTGGCCCCCAAGCCGGGTCTGGTGACACCGTTCGATTCCGGCAGCCATGACGACATGGATGCCGGTACGTTCCTGCGCAGCCTGTTCGCGTTGCGTCACTACTTCCGCGCCGTGGCACAGGCCGGTGCCGAGGCCGCGCCCTTCGCGGTACTCCGCGCACACGGCGTCGCCGCCGAAACCGCGATGCGGGCGGCCACCGGCGGCATCAACACCCATCGCGGGGCGATCTTCAGCCTGGGGTTGCTGGTGGCTGCCGCAGCGGCCCGTCAGCGCGAACTGGGCCGGCCCGCGCCTGCAGAGGCGGTGTGCCTGGCAGTGCAGCGATGGGCAGCCGATCTGACCTTCGGGCCGCTCGATCCGGAGAGCCCCGGACAGCGCGCCTGCCGCGAGCACGGCGTGTCGGGGGTGCGCGAACTCGCCGCGGCCGGCTATCCGGTGCTGCGCACGCACGCGCTGCCGGCGATGCGCGCAGCGCTGGCCGCTGGACTGTCGCGCGACGCGGCGCGCTGCCACACCCTGATGGTGCTGGTGGCCGAACTGGACGATCTGAACCTGCTGCATCGCGGCGGGGCGGAGGGCCTGCACTGGGCCCGTGCACAGGCCGCCACCTTCATTGCCGATGGCGGTGCCCATGGTCCCGGCTGGCAGATACGCCTGCAGGCCGTGGCGGATGCCTTCGTCGCGCGCCGGCTCAGCCCCGGGGGCAGCGCGGACCTGCTGGCCTGCTGCGACTTCCTGTTGCGTCAGGAGGCTCTGTGAGCCTGGCGCTGCTGTGTCCCGGGCAAGGCGCGCAGCATCCGGCAATGTTCGATCGGCTGCGCGGCATCGAGGCCGCCCGCGACGTGCTCGATGCCTGCAGCAGGGTGCTGGGCCACGATGCCTTCGCCGCCGCGAGCGCCGACGATCGCTTCGACAATGCCCAGGCACAGCCATTGCTGTGCGCGGCCAGCCTCGGCCATTGGCAGGGCCTGCAACACGCCCTGCCCGCGCCCACCGTGGTCGCCGGTTACAGCATCGGCGAACTGGCGGCGCATGCGGTCGCCGGCAGCGTCAGCCCAGAGGTCTGCCTGGGCCTGGCCGCACGTCGCGCCCATCTGATGGACGAGGCCAGCCCCACCGATGCCGGCATGCAGGCCGTACTGGGCCTGCATCGGTCGGATCTGGAGGCGCTGTGTCGGGCACACGGTGCGTATATCGCCATCGCCAATGGCGTGGACCACTTCATTGTCGGTGGCTCCCTGACCGCGTTGCAGGCCGTCGCCGCCGCGGCCACGCAGCAGCAGGGCGACGTGCGTCCGCTGCCGGTACACGTGCCCGCGCATACGCCCTTGCTGGCGCGCGCGGCCGACGACTTCGCGGACGTGCTCGCACAGGCTCCGCTGGCTGCGCCGCAGCGGCTCGTGCTGGCCGGGATCGATGCGCGGCAGGTACGCGATCGCGCCACGGTGGAACGCACGTTGTCCGCGCAACTGGCGCAGCCCATCGAATGGGCGCAGGTGATGCGCCAGGCGTTCGAGCGTGGCGCGCGCGTGTTCCTGCAGCTGGGTCCTGGCACGGCACTGGCGCGCATGGTGGCAGCGGACTACCCCTGCTGCGAGGTTCGCGCAGTCGAAGAATTCCAGCACCTGGAAGGTGCGGCGGCCTGGGTGCACCGCGCCCTGGAGCGCCTGTAACGCCGGGCTTGCCCGGCAACCCGTGTAGTGCCGGGCTTGCCCGGCAACCCGTGTAGTAGCGCCGGGCTTGCCCGGCAATCTTTACCCCGAGGATGGCGGGCCCCCATCCATGCCGTAGGTGAATCAGGTGTCTGGGAGGGCGCATGAGTCCACAAGTCGCAACGATCATCGGTCTGGTGATCATGTTCATCATCGCCACCGCCTTGCCCATCAACATGGGTGCGGTGGCCTTCGCCCTTGCTTTCATCATCGGCGGCATCTTCGTCGGCATGGAAGGAAAAGCAGTGCTTGCCGGATTCCCCGGGGATCTGTTCCTGCCCCTGGTCGGCATCACCTACCTGTTCGCCATCGCGCAGAAGAACGGCACCATCGACCTGCTGGTGCACTGGGCGGTGCGTGCAGTGCGCGGACGCATTGTCGCCATTCCGTGGGTGATGTTCGTGGTCACCGCGCTGTTGACTGCGTTCGGTGCGCTGGGCCCGGCGGCGGTCGCCATCATCGGCCCGGTCGCG